>NZ_JAWLCK010000009.1:0-37121 GCF_041687175.1 Lutispora sp. | reverse complement strand
TATATGGGGAACCCGATGCACATGGAAAAGCCAAAAATGATGCATAAGGGAAGTTATGACAAATGGGATTTGGAAGATATTTATGAAGAAGATGACGACAGCGACTACAGCAGTGATGATAAAGAAAGCCATGGCTGGTGCCCCCATCCGTACTACAAGAGAAAATAATATTAGATGCTATGATACTGGAGTATAATAACTCCGGTATTTTTTTATTATAAAAGGGAAGGATAATAATGGTATATATAAATATACTTTTTATACCTAAAATATTATGTTAGAATATAGAGTGGAAATAAAGAAAAAAATGTATTTAGAAGGTGATAGTTTGAATAGCACATCCTATGTTCTTGCCGTAATACTTGCGGCAGGAGAAGGTAAAAGGATGTATTCCAAGAAGCCTAAAGTTTTGCATGAAATATGCGGCAAAGCTATGGTTCAACATGTGGTTGATTGCGCCAGGGAAGCAGGTGTTTCAGAAACTGTTGTAGTAGTAGGCCATGGAGCTTCACAGGTTCAGGATAAACTAATAGATGTTAAGTTTGCATATCAGGAACAGCAGTTAGGCACTGGCCATGCGGTGATGCAAGCAGAAAGCTTTATAACATCCGGTGAAGTCTTGGTTCTATATGGAGATACTCCTCTTCTGACTCCAGAAACCATAGATAAGATGTATGAATTTCATAAGCAGGGCGGCTTTGATGCTACTGTGCTGACTGCTGAGATGGGTAATCCTTTTTCATATGGCAGGATAATAAGAGATGTTGAAGGCAAGGTTTTGGACATTGTAGAGGAAAGGGATGCGGATCCAGAACAAAAGAAGATAAAAGAGATAAACTCAGGCATATACCTGTTTAATGGACTTTTTCTAAAAGATGCGTTAAAAGAGCTAAAAAATGACAATAATCAGAATGAGTATTATCTCACTGACGTAATAAAGATTTTCAATGATAAGAATCTTAAGGTGGGAGCATATAAGATTGAAAACCCAGAGGAAATAATGGGTGTCAATAACAGACTCCAGTTATCTCAGGCAGCTTCAATCATGACAAGAAGAATTTTAGAGGCACATATGCTAAATGGAGTAACAATTATAGATCCTGCTAGTACTTATATAGATGCAACAGTAAAGATAGAGAAAGATGTGACTATATTACCTGGTTGCATGATAAAAGGTAATACATATATAGAAGAGGATGCGATTATCGGTCCTTATGCAACTATATCAGACAGTCATGTTGGAAAAGGAGTCAGCATCAAAAACTCTGTGGTTATGGAAAGCCGAATAGGTGAAGGAACCACTGTAGGACCTTTTGCTTATCTAAGACCGGGAAATGTGATAGGTAAGCATGCAAAGATTGGTGACTTCGTCGAAATGAAAAATTCCAATTTTGGAGATTATTCAAAGGTTTCTCATCTCACATATGTGGGGGATGGAGACGTGGGCAGCGGAGTAAATCTAGGCTGTGGAGTTGTATTTGTAAATTATGATGGCAAGAAGAAACACAGGACAAAGGTAGAGGATAACAGTTTTGTAGGTTGTAATGTAAACCTGGTAGCTCCTGTAGTACTAGGCAAGAATTCATATATAGCTGCCGGCACAACGGTTACTAGAAATGTACCCGAAGAAAGCCTTGCCATTGGGAGAGCAAGACAGGAAAACATAGAAGGATGGGTCAGGAGAAAAGGCCTCACAAAAGAGGAAGAATAAACTAGGAGGGTATAAATAAAATGATAGCACATGGTGAAAGTATAAAAATTTTCCACTGTAATGCAAACAAGGAACTGACAAAGCAAATTGCTGATATTGTAGGAGTACCTGTAGGAGATGCTCAAGTCGGCACCTTCAGTAATGGAGAGATATCTGTAAATATCAATGAATCTGTGAGAGGGGCAGATGTATTTTTAATTCAATCTACCAGCGCTCCAGTAAATAAGCATATGATGGAACTTTTAATAATGATTGATGCATTGAAGAGGGCTTCAGCGGGAAGAATTACTGCTGTCATACCTTTTTATGCTTATGCAAGGCAAGATAGGAAGTCAAAGCCTAGAGAACCTATTACAGCTAAACTGGTGGCAGACCTTATAACCACTGCCGGAGCGGATAGAGTTCTGACCATGGACTTGCATGCTCCACAGATACAGGGATTCTTCAACATTCCAGTGGATAATCTTTATGCTATGCCTATTATTAGTAACTACTTTATTGAGAAGGACTTAAGCGATGTAGTAGTGGTATCTCCTGATGTTGGAGGGGTTACCAGAGCCAGAAATCTTGCATCAAAGCTGAATGCGCCTCTGGCTATAGTTGATAAGAGAAGACCAAAGGCAAACGTAGCAGAGGTTATGAATATAATAGGAGATATAGAAGGCAGAAATTGTATAATGATCGATGACATGGTAGATACGGGAGGTTCTGTGGCTAATGCTGCAAAGGCCTTGATGGATATGGGGGCCAAGGAAGTGTATGTGGCTTGTACTCACCCTGTGCTGTCAGGACCAGCCTTTGAGAGAATCAACAATTCTGTGATTAAGGAATTAGTTGTCACTGACACAATTCCTTTACCAAAGGATCAACATAGCGACAAGATAAAGGTTTTATCTGTTGCTCCCTTATTTGCTGAAGCAATACACAGGATATACGAAGGATTATCAGTTAGCAAGCTTTTTGATTAAGCATGGACAACTAGTAGGCAATGGGCATCTCACATGTCTGTTGCCTTTTTTGGAGGGTATTATGTTTGTAATAGCAGGTTTAGGAAATCCTGGGGCAAAGTATGCAGATACAAGACATAATATAGGGTTTATAACTGTAGATTACTTGTCCCAACAATTGAATATCAGTGTCAATAAGATAAAACATAAGGCTTTGGTTGGTGAAGGCCGTATAGGAAGCGAAAAGGTTTTACTGGTAAAGCCTCAGACCTATATGAATCTAAGCGGCGAAAGCATTTTGGATGTGGTTGAGTATTACAAGCTGCCTATGGAAAACCTTATCATCATATATGATGATGTGGATCTGGATAAAGGGGTTTTGAGAATAAGACCAAAGGGTAGTTCAGGCTCACATAATGGCATGAAATCCATAATATACCTATTAAACAGGGATGACTTTCCAAGAATCCGGATTGGTATAGGCAAACAGCCGGAGTATATGGACTTGGCCGATTATGTTACCGGAAAATTCACCAAAGATGAGATCCCTATAATGGCTGAAGCGGCAAAAAAGGCTGCTGAAGCTGTACAAGAAATAATATTGAAAGGCATTGCATCTGCAATGAATAAATTCAATGGATAAGGTTTTACTGCCTCTTCAATCATTGGAAGAATATAAATATTTGAGTCAATCCCTTCGTGAAAACACTAGAATAGTTGAAGTTCACGGGATTTCTGATGCCCAAAAATCCATGATGGCGGCTATGATAAGCAGAAGTTTCAATAAATCCATATTATTAATAACTCATAATGATATTCTAGCGAGAAAGATCTATGAGGATGTTTGCTTTTTTGATGCATCCGCCGCTGTTTTATTGCCTTCAGCAGAGATGATTTTTCACAAGATTGATGCCAGGAGCAATGAAATTGCAATAAATAGGTTAAAAGCTTTGAACAGGATAGCCTCAAAGGATAGGATCATATTATGCGCATCTGTGGAAGCATTATTGAACAGAATGCCTCAACCAGATGATTTCTATTCAAAATATGTCAATATAAAAGTAGGGGACCAAATGCCTGTAGGAAATTTTGCAGCCTATTTTTCTACTTCCGGGTATGAGAGAGTTGATATGATAGAAGGCCGCGGGCAGTTCTCTATAAGAGGTGGAATAATAGACTTTTATGGTCCCATAGAGGACTATCCTGTAAGGATTGAGCTTTTTGATGACGAGATTGATTCCATCAGACATTTTGATATAGGAACCCAAAGATCCATAAAAAAGCTGGATATGGTTCAATTGTTCCCTATGAGAGAAATGTTGTTTAGCTCCGAGGATTTTGATAGGGCTTCCAAAACTATAGAAAAAGCACTTAACAAAAGATTGGAGCTGTATGATGCTTCTGGCAAGAAGAAAGCGCTGAGCCAGAAGCTCAGGGAAAAGATTGAAGAGGATATAGAGAAGATAAAATCAAATATATATTTTCAGGGAATAGAAAGGTATTCTAACTTTTTCTATGAAAAGAGCTGGTGTATCACTGATTACCTGGAAGATTTCATGGTTATTGTAGATGAACCTAATAGAGTAAGACAGAGGTTTGATAATGTAAGGCTGGAGTATGAAGAGCATTTCAAAAGCCTTCTTGAAGAAGGAGAGCTTTTACCAGAGCAAGTAGATGCATTGTTTACCTATGACGATGTTCTTGTAAGGATAGAGGATAAGAAGTTAATATGCTTCAATGCTTTGCTAAAAAGTTCCCAGGACTTTAAGCCTCAAAGGTCTATAAGCTTTGTGACCCGTTCAATGCCGCCTTTCCACGGTAAAATCAATCTTCTCATTGATGAGCTCAAGATACTAAAGAACAGAAGATACAGAGTTCTTGTTCTATCAGGAAGCAAGGAAAGAGGGCGAAGAATAGTAGAAGCATTGAGGGAACAGAATATAGAAGCTTTGTATCAGGACAGCCTTAATTTTGAGCTTCAGGAAGGACATATAATTGTACTTCCAGGAAACTTAAGCGGCGGCTTTGAGATCCCTTCCATCAAATATGCCATAATTACAGACATGGATGTTTTTGGTGGCAATAGGAAAAAGACTGTAAAAAAGAAAGGCACAACTATAAAGTTTTTCAGTGATTTAAAGATTGGAGATTATGTGGTCCATGAAAATCACGGTATAGGTCAATATATGGGTATAGAGAGACTAAAGGTAAATAATGTGGTGAGAGATTATCTCCACATTAGATACCATGGCAACGATAAGCTCTATATACCTACTGACCAGTTTGATTTAATTCAGAAATATGTGGGAGGCGATAAGGCTCCCAAAGTTAACAGATTGACGGGAACAGAATGGGCAAAGACAAAGGCCAGGGCTAGAAAAGCCATAGAAGGAATGGCAGAGGATCTTTTGAAGCTCTATGCAGAGAGACAGCAGGCTAAGGGCTTTTCTTTTTCTGAAGACAGCAAGTGGCAAAAAGAATTTGAAGATTCTTTTCCCTATGAAGAAACACCAGATCAGCTCAATTGCATTGAAGAGATAAAGAGAGATATGCAGAGCAACAAAGTTATGGATAGGCTATTGTGCGGAGACGTGGGGTATGGAAAGACAGAGGTTGCCCTGAGGGCAGCTTTCAAATGCATTATGGACGGGAAACAAGTTGCCATATTGGTTCCAACCACCATATTGGCCCAGCAGCATTACAATACATGCCGCCAACGATTTGGGAACTTTCCTATAAATGTGGAAATGTTGTCCCGTTTTAGGACACCTCAGGAACAAAAAAGGATTCTTGAGGGTCTTAGAATAGGAAGTGTAGATCTTATTATAGGAACCCATAAACTGCTGCAAGACGATGTGTCATTTAAAGACCTGGGGCTTTTGATTGTTGACGAAGAACAGAGATTTGGTGTAACCCATAAGGAAAAGATCAAGCAGATGAAGGGAAATGTGGATGTTCTTACCCTTACTGCTACTCCTATTCCCAGGACGCTGCACATGTCTTTGATAGGTATCAGAGACATAAGTGTTATAGAGGAGCCGCCAGAGGAGAGATATCCTGTTCAAACCTATGTCATGGAGTATAATGATGAAATAATCAGGGATGCCATACTTAGAGAGGTAAACAGGGGAGGACAAATATATTTTCTATATAACAGGGTCAGGTCTATAAATAGAATGGCTGACAAATTGAGAGCTCTTGTACCGGAGGCCAGAATCGGTGTAGCTCATGGGCAAATGGATGAAAGGCTTCTTGAAAACACAATGCTGGATTTTTATAATGGCGAATATGATGTGCTTATGTGCACAACCATAATAGAAACAGGCTTGGATATACCAAATGTAAATACTATAATAGTATATGACGCGGACAAGATGGGCTTATCCCAACTCTATCAGCTAAGAGGAAGAGTAGGCAGATCCAACAGACTGGCTTATGCATATCTGACCTATCAGAGAGATAAGGTACTGACAGAAATAGCAGAAAAGAGGCTTCAAGCCATAAAGGAATTTACTGAATTCGGCTCCGGCTTTAAAATTGCCATGAGGGATTTGGAAATAAGAGGTGCAGGCAATATATTAGGCAGAGAGCAGCATGGGCATATGGAAGCCATCGGATATGACCTCTATACCAAGCTTCTTGAGGATACAGTAAGGAAATTGACTGGTAAACCACTTAAGGAAAAGATTGAGACCATTATCGAATTGAATATTGAAGCCTATATACCCCAGTCCTATATAAAGGATGAAAATCAAAAGATAGAGATATACCAGAAAATAGCTTCCATAGAAGGATTGAAATTCCTATATGATGTTGAGGAGGAGATAGAAGACAGGTTTGGAGACATACCTGATACGGTAAGAAATCTTATGGGCATAGCTTATATAAAATATCTTGCATCAAAGCATGGTATAGTTTTGGTATCCCAAAAGCCTGAGGGCGTATTGTTAAGGTTTAAAAATGACAAGTATATCAAGGCTGAAGCAGCCATAAGACTTATGAATGAATATGGAAATAAACTGGCATTTACAGCTAGTGAACAGCCTTATTTTATATACAAGTTGGAAAGAATCAAGGATGATAAATATCTTAAAGCTATATCTGAATTTTTGGAGAAGCTGGATGAGTACAATGGGGAGAACAGTGAACTTGAGAGGAGAGTAAATTGATATGGTATATGTAAAGAAGTGGATAGCAGGAGCCTTAATAATCACAATGATTATTTCTATCATTTCAGGCTGCGAAATGGTAAGAGTAAAACCGGGAGATCCTGAAACAACAATAGTTGCAAAAGTTGATGGGGAAGAAATTACTAAGGCGGAGTTTGACAAGATATTTGAGATATTTAAGACCCAGGTTGAGCTGGATCAGGATCCAAGCATATGGGATAAGGAATATGAAGGCAAAAAGTATGTTGATCTGGCAAAGGAAAGAGTACTGGATCAGATGATAAGCGATAGGGTACAGATGAATAAAGCAAAAGAAATGGGTATTACTGTGTCTGATGAAGAAGTAAATGCTGAAGTAGACAAATGGAAGAAACTATTTAACTCAGATGAGAAGTATATTGAGTTTCTTACAAGCTTGAATATTGATGAGGAGTATTTTAGGGATAATCTGAAAAAGGATTTGATCATTAATAAGATGAAGGAAGAATTAACTCAAAATGTTCAGATTACTGATGAGGAGTTAGTAGATTATTATGGAAGCCATATGAACCAATTTTATAGGGTCAAAGCAAGCCATATACTTCTTGATACAGAGGAAGAGGCTCAAAAAATACTAGAGAGAGTAAAAGCGGGAGAAGATTTTAATGCTTTGGCAAAAGAATATTCTACAGATCCCAGTGCAAAAGATAACAGTGGCAGTTTGGGATATTTCAGACAGGGAGAAATGGTAGAGCCCTTTGAACAGGCGGCTTTTGCTTTAAAACCAGGGGAAATAAGCGATATAGTAAAGAGTGATTATGGTTATCATATAATTAAAGTCGAAGATAAGACCATCGATAAATTTGAAGATGTTAAGGATGAATTAAGAAATTCCCTGATTACTGATAGGAAGAGCAAGAACTATGATAGTGCCTTTGAAGAAATGATGAATAAGGCAAAAATAGAAAAATACCCAGAAAATCTTTAGTATATTCCTAAATTTGCAAATATGTGAATAAAAGCTTAGCCTCCGTAAAATACTATGGATTACAGACATACTTGTCAAAAAAAATCGTAAAAGGAGGGTAAAGCGTGAAAGCAACTGGAATTGTAAGGCGTATTGATGATCTTGGAAGAGTCGTCATACCTAAAGAGATTAGAAGAACCCTTCGCATAAGAGAAGGTGATCCTCTTGAGATTTTTACAGACCGAGAGGGAGAAGTAATTTTGAAAAAGTACTCTCCAATAGGTGAACTTAGTGATTTTGCAAAAGAATATGCTGAATCACTACATAGCTCTTTAGACCATATAGCATGTATCAGTGATCGCGATACAATAATTGCCGTGGCTGGAGCTTCTAAAAAAGAACTTTTGGAGAAAAAGATAAGCCCAGCAGTGGATAAAATTATTGAAGACAAGATGGCCGTTATGCTGGATGGTACAAATGGCAATAAAATGATAAATATAACTGCAGATGAAGAAGGGCCATCAAAATATACTTCAGGTGTCATAGTACCTATAGTAGCAGAGGGCGATCCCATTGGGTCTGTAATACTCCTAAGCAAAGAGGCAAATGTAAAGATGAGTGATTTGGAGAGAAAAATTGCTGAGACTGCAGCAAGTTTCTTAGGAAAGCAGATGGAACAATAAAGTGAGATGGCAGCCGAAAAATGCTGCCATCATTTTTTCTTTATTACTAATGTAAAGGGTTCTAATAAGTTAATTGGTTGTATATTTTAACTAATAGATATGATAAAATGTATTTGCATATCAAAGTTGGAGGTCAAATATGGAAAACAAAAAGCATTCCTTTGTAAAGGGAGCACTAATACTTACTATAGCAGGGATGATATCTAAAATATTAGGAGCCATATACAGAATCCCTCTAGGTCAAATCATAACTTCTGAAGGTCTGGCATATCATCAGACAGCCTATGACCTTTATATATTGATGCTAACATTTTCTTCTTACTCTATACCTACAGCCATATCTAAACTGGTTTCAGAAAGATTGGAAGAGGGAAGAAGAGATGAAGCCCATAAGATTTTCAGGGTAGCCATGGGTTTATTGGCTTCCATTGGAATTATCCTGTCGGTTACATTGTTTTTTAATGCAGAAGCTTTTTCAAAAGCCTTTAAAAATCCTGGCTCTTATTTTGCTGTTCTGGCAGTATCGCCGGCAATATTCACAGTGTCTATCAGCGGAGCCTTCAGAGGATATTTCCAAGGTATGCAGAACATGACACCTAGTGCAACATCCCAGGTTACAGAGCAAATAAGCAGAGTGCTGGTAGGCTTCTTGCTGGCATATCTATTACTGCCTTTTGGATACATGGCGTCAGCTGCCGGTGCAATATTCGGTACTACCATAGGAGGCTTGGTAAGCTTCCTTACCCTTTATATTATATATAATAAAGATAAGAGAAGAATAAAGGTTGAGCTCCTTGATTTTAAAGGGAGAAAAACTGAATCAGCTCTCAGTATAATTAAAAGAATAGTAAAGTTTTCACTGCCTATAATGATAGGCGGCAGCATAATGCCGATTATGAATCTATTGGATACCTTTATTGTTATGGATAGACTTCAAGCGGCGGGATTTAATCAGATAACAGCTACTAAGCTTTTTGGACAACTAAAAGGTATGGCCACATCCTTTGTTAATGTTCCCCAGGTATTCACCATATCTTTGGCAGCCAGCCTTGTGCCTGCCATATCTGAATCAATGGTCAGAAAAGATTTGGAATCTGTTAGAAGGAAATCTCAGCTTGCGTTGAAAATGAGCCTTCTGCTGGGATTGCCTGCTGCCATGGGGCTTTTTATACTGGCAGGACCAATTATGCAGATGTTTTATCCTAATGAAACAGAAAGCTTGGGTATAGCATTGAGATATGTATCACCAGCGGTAATTTTCCTTACACTGGTGCAAACTATGACTGGAATATTGCAAGGAATGGGCAGGGAAAGAATACCTGTTATAAACATGGTTATAGGTGCATCCATAAAGGCAGTGGTAAGTTATGTCCTTACTTCCATGCCTGCTTTGAACATAAATGGTGCCGCTTTAGGAACCGTATTAGGATATGGAGCTGCATCAGTTCTCAATTATAGAGCTTTAGTGAAATATCAAAAAAGAGGATTAAATATAATCTCGATTTCAGCCAAACCGGTGATTGCAACAATAGCGATGACTGTGTCAGCTCATTTTGGCTACAAACTATCCTATGGATTCATAGGCAGAAATTCCATAGCAACATTGATGGGTATACTCTTGGCTGTAGTAGTATATGGGATAGTCATTGTGCTAATAAAAGGGATTACGGAAGAGGAATTAGATTCAGCTCCTGGTGGTAAAAAGCTTTCTAAGTTCTTGAGGAAGAAGGGACTAATCTAAGAAAGGGAGATAAACATGGGTAAAATTACAATAATAGGTCTGGGACCTGGAGATTATAACAGCTTGACAATTAAGGTTGAGAATATAATCAAGAGTGCTGAGAATTTGATACTTAGAACAAGCAAGCATCCCATGGTAGATAGATTATCTGCTATGGGAGTTAAATTTGAATCCTGCGATTATATCTATGATTCTGCAGATACATTTGAAGATGTATATGAAACCATAAGCCAAAAGGTATTGGAAAAAGCCTTAGGGGGCAAAAATGTAGTTTATGCAGTGCCAGGGCATCCCCTGGCTGCAGAAAAAAGCGTTGAGCTGATTTTGGATAAGGCAAAGGGAAAAGTTGAAGTAGAGATAGAAGGAGCTATGAGCTTCATAGATGCAGTCACTGCTTCTTTGAGGGTGGATATCTCCTCAGGATTAAAGATAATTGATGCATTAAGAATGGATAAGCAAAAACCGGATACTGATTGCGGCAATATTATTACGCAAGTTTACAGCAAATTAGTAGCTTCAGAAGTAAAATTGATACTAATGGACTATTATAAAGATGACCAAAAAATATGTATAATAAAAGCAGCAGGTGTCGAAAATCAGGAAAAGATGGAATGGATTCCCCTCTATGAACTGGATTCCATAGAATGGGTGGATTATCTGACAAGCGTCTATATTCCTCCGGCTTCCGAAAACAAAAGATTCAAAACCATAGATGACCTGGTGAATCTCATGGAAACTCTAAGAAGTGAAAAAGGCTGTCCCTGGGATAGGAAGCAAAATCATGAAAGCTTAAAACCTTATCTTTTGGAAGAATGCTATGAGGTTATAGATGCCATAGAAAGTGGTGATGTAGACCAACTCATCGAAGAATTAGGGGATGTTCTTTTGCAAGTAGTGTTTCATTGTCAGATTGGCAGAGAAGCTGGTGAGTTTCACATCAATGATGTGATCACAAATCTGATTCATAAGCTGATAACAAGGCACCCCCATGTATTTGGCGATGTAGAAGCCAGTGATGAAAGCGGTGCTTTGAAGAGTTGGGAAGCTTCAAAAAGAGATGAAAAGCAAATTGATACATACACAGAAGTCTTAAAGGCCATTCCAAAAGCCATGTCTCCTTTGCTGAGGAGCTATAAGGTTCAAGAGAAAGCTGCTTTGGTAGGATTTGACTGGCCTGATGTGGATGGAGCAATGGCAAAGGTTGACGAAGAAGTTTTAGAGTTAAAAGAGGTATATAAAACTGCAAAAAAAGACAAAATAGAAGAAGAAATTGGTGATTTGGTTTTTGCTGTTGTAAACGTGGCAAGATTTCTTAAAGTCCAACCTGAGTTTGCTTTAGTCAAGACCATAGAAAAATTCATCACCAGGTTTAGTTACATAGAAGAAATTGCCCTTACAGAAGGTAAAAAACTGGAAAAAATGACCTTGGAAGAGATGGATTTGCTATGGAATAAGGCTAAAACACATAAATTTTATAAAAATGATGAAAACTATTGATAAAAAAGAAGGAATTTTGGCAAAAATAGAGAATATGCATATTGTACTTATGAACAAATTATAGGAGGGATAATTTAATGAATAAGGCTGAACTAATTGCCAGCATGGCTGAGAAATGTGAATTGACCAAAAAAGATACTGAGAAAGCACTGAAAGCATTCATGGATACTGTACAAGAAACACTAGCTAAGGGCGACAAGGTACAGTTAGTTGGATTCGGAACATTTGAAGTTAAACAAAGAGCTGCAAGAGTAGGAAGAAATCCTAGAACAAAAGAAGAAATAAAGATACCTGCTTCAAAAGCTCCATTATTCAAACCTGGCAAGGATCTTAAAGATTCTGTCAACAAATAATCCATAACAGTACATATTCAGGGTAAAAAATCAGGTCTATGACCTGATTTTTTTCTAAGGGAGGAATAGTAATATGAGACTGGACAAATTTCTTAAAGTATCCAGGCTGATAAAAAGAAGAACTGTTGCTAAGGAGGCTTGTGAAGGGGAGAAAATATACCTTAACGGCAAAATATCAAAGCCTGGAGCAGAAGTGAAGATAGGAGATATCATTGAGATTGTTTTTGGGGACAGAAGGATAAAAGCAGAAGTCCTGAATATAAATGAAAAAGCTGCAAAAGATGAATCAAAGGAAATGTATAAGATAATAGAATCATAGCATTCATATTATGGCCAAAACCGCATATAAATGAATAAGGCAATTTATTTAATTTATATTGCAGGAGGCTGTGTTTATGGATGATTTCAAAGGTATAAAAGCAAAACCTCATAATATTATTCTCGAAGGAAGGGAAAAGCTTCATATAACCGGAATTACGGATGTAGACAGTTTTAATGACAATACCGTTATCGTTGGTACACAAATGGGGGAATTGGTGATAAAGGGCGAAGACTTAAGCATAAGCAGTCTTGATGTAGATAATGGAGATGTTATGATAAAAGGTATGGTATATTCTATGGTCTATGAATCAAAGGCAGCTTCCAAGACTGAAAAAGGATTCTTTAAGAGTCTCTTTAAATAATCCATTAGTGCATCAACGGAGGTTTTACTATGGAGACACTGCAATTTCAGATTTACGTTTTTTCCGTCACTGTATATGGGGGTATCATAATTGGACTGGTCTATGATATATATAGGGCTATCAAGGGTGTACATAGATCAAAGGGATTGGTAACCTCACTTTGGGACATATTGTTTCTTCTATTGACACTCATCATTGCAGTGTGGGCAATATTTTCAAGCAACTATGGAGATTTAAGAATCTATGTATTTATAGGATTTATGGTAGGTTTCTTTTTGTATGAAAGAATAATAAGCAGAATTGCAGTGGCGTTTTTCTCTTGTTTATTGGAAGGAATCAAAGGCGGGGTAAAGAGGGGAAGCAGATTAATAGTAATTCCTTTAAAGTTCATATGGTATTTTATTGTAAGACCTTTTGTTATAATTAGAGAATATTTAAGGGAAAAAATAATAAAAACTAAGAAAAAAGCGTCATTACCCAAAAAAGTATTGAGAGATGCGAAAAAATATTATAAACTGATAATTAATAAAGAAAAGCACAAACAGGATGCATGATGGCTTTTATCATGGGAGGATAAGCATTATGAAGAATAAAAGAAAAAAGAAAATAATTTGGACTAATTTTTTTGTATTTATTTTTATCCTTTATGCTATCTTTACCATTGGCAGCCAACAGATCACCATATACAAACTTAAAAAATCCCAGGAGCAGATATCTGGTAAGATTGAAACAGCAAAACAAGAGAATCAGAGGTTGCAGGACATGCTTAAGGATACATCATCCAAGGAATATATTGAAAAAATGGCCAGAGAACAGTTGGGATTAGTTAAGGCTGATGAAAAGGTGTATGTTGATCAATCCTTGTCTGATGTCAATTTGCATGAAGGGGGTAATTAGTTAGAGTATTATTGTTAGTAGCTTACAGGAGTAGTTAAGATTATCACCCATTGCAAATTAAAGGAGGAATTTTTTCAGTATGCCTATTGAAGAAGGTAAGATAGTTGAAGGAGTTGTGGCTAATATTACTAAATTCGGAGCTTTCGTTCAACTATCGGGGGGGAAAACCGGATTGGTGCATATTTCAGAAATTGCTGACACTTATATCAAGGATATAAACAGCTATTTAAAGGAAAAGCAAACGGTAAAGGTAAAGGTATTAAATATTGACAAAGATGGTAAAATAAACTTGTCTATCAAACAGGCCCAGGAAGTTAAGAAATCTACCAAGCCTGTGGAAATAGACTGGCAGCAGGAATTTAAGAAATCACAAAGCGGAAGCTTTGAAGATAGACTTTCTAAATTCATGAAGGAGAGCGAGGAGAGACTCCAGGAGTTCATGAGGAGTAGAGAATCCAAGAGAAATGGCGGCTATAGCCGCAAGGGAGACTACGCTCAGAGATAATTAGAAATATATATAATACTGTCAGTTATAACTGACAGTATTGTTTTTGAGAACTATGGTTTTAGATATTTATATGTCATTATGAGCCATAGCGAAAAAACTTATACCACAGAAGAATACAATATATAAAAGGGAGATTCATATGAGTAAAATAGCTGCAATAGATTTGGGAACCAACTCTATGAGACTTATGCTTTGTGAGGTTGTTGGCAAAAAATTTAGAACAAAGAGCAAAGAAGTTATAACTACCAGAATAGGAAAAGATATGGGACATAAGGGATTACTTACAGAAAAAGCTATGGCAAAAAACATAGAAGCTATTAAATACTTTAAAAAAAGGGCAGAGGAATATGGAGCTGAGAAAACCATAATATTTGCAACCAGCGCCATAAGGGATGCGGCCAATAAGGATCTTTTCCTGGAAAGAGTAAAAGACGAAACAGGGTTAGATATCATGGTACTAAATGGAGAGGAAGAAGCAGAAGTTGGGATGCTGGGGGCATCTTATGGTTTTGAAGATGAAAACTTGCTGGTTATAGATGTTGGTGGAGGCAGCACGGAATTAGTGCTTGGCTCGGAAGATAAAATACTGTATTCTACAAGCATCAATGCAGGAGCTGTAAGAATGACTGAAAAGTATGTAAAGTCAAACCCTATCCAACAATCAGACATTCAAGAACTGGAAAAATCTCTGGAAACTTTGTTTAGCGATGCACTAAACCAACTCAAAGAGAAAAAAATCGATAAGGTATTAGCTATTGGTGGAACTGCTACTACTGCGGCTTCGATTTTTCATAAAGCCAGAGTGTATGATTGGGAGCTGATTCATAATACTATATTAAACAAAACTTTTTTGGATAATCTTTTTGAAACTTTAAAATCAATGCCTTTGAAGGAAAGATATAACATAAAGGGCTTGCAGAAGGAAAGAGCAGATATTATACCTGCAGGAATATTTATAATATTATATGTATTGGAAAAGCTAAATAAAGAACAGGTTATTATAAGTGAGAACGATAATCTTGAGGGTATAATTATAAAATATGGAGAAGTTTTTTAGGGATTTTTCATATTTCATAAAATTGTTATTGACGATTCAGCATAAAACATATATAATTATATTTGTCGCTGCGAGGTAATAACCTAGCAGTTGGCCGGAGTGGCGGAACTGGCAGACGCACAGGACTTAAAATCCTGCGGTCCCTAAAGACCGTACCGGTTCGATTCCGGTCTCCGGCACCAATAATTATCGCGGGGTAGAGCAGCTGGTAGCTCGTCGGGCTCATAACCCGGAGGTCGTGGGTTCAAATCCCTCCCCCGCAACCAATTAATATATTAAAATATATAAATGGCGGCGTAGCTCAGTTGGCTAGAGCATTCGGTTCATACCCGAACGGTCATTGGTTCAAATCCGATCGCCGCTACCATTAATTTTTGAATAATGTTTGTGGCCCATTGGTCAAGCGGTCAAGACGCCGCCCTCTCACGGCGGCAACGGGGGTTCGATTCCCCCATGGGTCACCATCATATATAATAACTTAACATGCTGGTGTAGCTCAATTGGCAGAGCAGCTGACTTGTAATCAGCAGGTTGGCGGTTCGATTCCGTTCACCAGCTCCATTTTCAAAAAAACACTGCAAGTGATTGCAGTGTTTTTTACTGTTTCAAGAAACTTATTTTATATCATATATATCCGAGAACTCTAAATTGATTTTCTCTGCAATATTGTTTTGGGATATATAACAGTCATAATGCTCTCCGGAGTCTTCTTCAAGCAATTTTGCAGGAAGTTCTATGACAAATTCAGAACCTTGGTTTAGAACACTTTTCACATATATAGTTCCACCATGAGATTCTACTAAGGCTTTAACCATTGACAATCCTATGCCACTGCCTTCGCAATTTTTGCATAGGGTGTTATTTACCTGCTTGAATCTTTCAAATATGGAATCAATACTGTCGGGGGGAATACCTATACCAGTATCTTTGACGGAAATTACTACTTTATCTTTTTTGTCAAAGATGCTGACTGATATAAGTCCTCCTTCATTTGTAAACTTTATGGCGTTAGAAATCAGATTCAACATTATTCTCTCAATGGCATCCGGATCAATAGCTATTATTTTTTCTTCCGTATCTGTATCAAATAATACTTCTATTTTTTTAATATTGGCATATTCAACTATAGACATGGTTATATCTTCAATTATACTGACTATATTATAATTTTTTAACGTAAGCTTTAAATACCCATTATCATGCTTTGATAAATCTATAATATTGGATACCATTCGGATCAATCTATAGCAGTTTTGTTTCATCATAGATAGCTGTTCCAGAATCTTTTCATGGCCGATGCAATCTGTTTTTCTGGTTTGAAATTTATCAATTAGCTGCAAAGATGCCATAATTACATTTAAAGGAGTCTTTAATTCATGAGACAGATTTATGAATAACTGAGATTTTTGTACATCATTTTTTTCTATACTTTCTGCCATATTGTCAAAGGTTTGAGCTGTAATGGCAATTTCATCATATCCCGTTATATCAGTTCTTGCCGAATAGTCTCCGTTCATGATTCTATAGGCTGTATTCTTCAACTTAATAATGGGTGTTAGTAAATAACCACCCATGATAAAAGCTATAACAAATGATAGAAATAGCATTATCACAAACAGCGCTATTGCTTTATTGATTTCATTATTAACATATGATACAACATTTTCATATTTTGAGTATACTGATAAAGCCCATCTGGTTTTGCCTATAGGATAGCTACAGCCTAATCTATATATTTCTTCATTTTCAACAAAAGTTTTTTCTGATTTTATCAGCTGTCCTTCTAAAGCGCCCCAACTGGGAGAGTTATCAGAGATTTTTATTGATTTCATGTAGATGTTTGGATGGCCATTTTGGTATACAATAGTGCCTTTGTTGTCTATAAGAGAAAAAATTTCATCTTCATCAAACAACAGATTGGAGAACTGAGCACCCATTTTATCAATATTTATGGTGGCAACTATGATATTTTTCAGCTCACCATAGCTATTAACAGCTACTGCCATAGGAAGGACAGGCTTATTAATATCTGAGTTAAAAACTATGTTAGACAGTACTTTCTTGTCTCCTGACATGATTCTGGCTACATATTCCCTATGTTTTAAGGATTTTTCCAATAAAACAGGATTTGAACTTGAAATGATATTACCATTGTTATCAAGCCAAAATAAATGATGTATAGCTCCATGCATGTCCACAATCTCATTAAGATATTTGTTTATATCTTCGCTGGTCAGATTTGGATTGTTTAATATATATTTGCTTGTTATATCTATCTGTGTCCATAGATTATCTATATATGATTCGAAAGAGCTGGCGATAGCCTTGCTCAAGCGTATATTGGATATTAGTTTTCTTTGTATTAGCTGGTCTTTATATGTATTTAACCGTACTATCTGAAAAGATATTACTGGAATCAATATACACATAATAAGAATAAAGAATTTTAATTTTATACTTCTCAATCTCATGAAAACACCTGACCACATATGATAATCTCCTCCGAAATATGATGGTTATGAAAATTATTAATTATATTCTTATTTATATACTATCACTTTATCATTGTATCAAACATTAATAAATATTTTTATCGTCTTTTTATACAAGCCGTCTCCAATAGTACTGTATAAAGGCTGTAAACTGATGTCTCATTAATTATAGGTTTACTATTTATTGTCATTTCATTGTATCCCCTGTCGTAAATATTTTTTTTAGCAAAACCCAACTTGACAAATATTTCAGCTGGATTTTGATATTATAAGGTTTACAGAATCAATACTTAAGCAAATATTAGGTGGTGGATGCATTGGTAGATTTGATTGCAACAGAGAAAAAGATGATGCCTAAATTGAAGTTTGTTATACAAAATAGTGGATTAATAATAAATTTGTTAACTGCTTTAATTGGGTTTTCAATGGGAAGGATAGTTATATTGGACTTTCTTAGTCCTTTTTCCATTTCATTATTATGTTCCTCTATGGTTAGCAGATTAAATCCCTATGTTATAGGTTTGGGCATAATCTCAGGTTCATTTAGTATTAAAAATCCTGAGCTTTTATTAAAAAATATGGTTTTAGTTATCCTGATGCTTCTTATTTATTTGATGATCAATAGGACAAGAATGAACAACAGGGTTTTTATCAGTGTGTTTGCCTCACTGGCAAATATGGCCGCAGGGATTTTTATATTTTACTTAAAGGATTATTACCTTTATGATATGCTTATGATAATAATTGAATCTGTAATGATATGTGCATTGATAAATATCTATGATAAGGCTTTAGTTTTTTTCACCAGCATGAAGAGAAGGACAAAAGTATCTTCTGAAGAGGTTGTTTCAATTTTATTCCTTATAATATCATCATTTTTAGGAGCCTCCTTGTATGTCTGGGATTTATCCATAAAGAATATTGTATCCATAACTATAATTCTCTTGGCCTCGTATATGGGGAGTATAGGTACAGGTGCAGCAGCAGGCATAGTCTTTGGTTTATTGCAGGCCTTATCCGGTGATATATATCCTTCTGCAATAGGGGTGTATGGAGCCTGTGGCATATTGTCGGCCGCTTTTAAATCCTATGGCCGTTTAATGGCGGTATTGGGGTTTATATTGGGAAATTCAATCATGACCTTTTATATAAATGGTTCCACAGAGGTTCTGATAAGATTCGAAGAAATACTGGCGGCTTCTATTTTATTCATGCTCCTTCCAGAAAAGAAAATAAAGAAGATAATATTCAATAAGTGGAAAGTTGAAACTCAATCCTCATCAAAAGGTGAGTTATATAGAGTAAGAGATTATACTGTGGAAAGACTGCAGGAAATATCAGATGTATTTAAGGAGCTGGCATTATCTATGAGCGCGGGACTAGCTACAAAGGAGTATTTCTCTCAGTTGGATGCAGCTGAGATTATGGAAAAGGTGGTAAAAGATACATGCCAAAGTTGTGGGATGTACAATAGCTGCTGGAAGAAGGAATTTTACAATACATACCAAAAGATGTTCGCAGCGCTATCTAAAATAGAAAGCGGTGATTTCAGGGAAGAGGATAAAAAACAAAGAATAATAAACAAATGCTTGTTTCCTGAAAAGGTGTGGGATAGATTGAAATATCATTATGATATATATAGATATACACTTGCCTGGAAGAAAAAAATTGATAACAGTAGATATGCCTTGAGTCATCAGATGCAGGAGACTGGAAAGCTTATTGGAGATTTAGCCAATAGATTCAGTGTTAATATGGAATTTGACAGCGCTTTAGAGGAAGAAATCCTGGTGACCATGGATAAACTGGGTATACATTTGGATCATGTAACAGCTATAAGGGGAAAGGATAGTACTGAAATAGACATAAGACACAAAAACTGCGGTGGAAAGAGAGAATGCATAAGTAAGATAATTCCGGAGATAAGAAGGATTACTGGTAAACATTTTGTTAAGCTAGATGCATCATGTTCATTTTCCAGGGGAGATGGCTGCCTGTTGAAATTGAGGGAAGCCTATAAATTTTCAATTGTGACAGGTATAGCTAGAAAGCAAAAACAAGCTTCTTCAGTATCGGGAGACAATTATTCACTTATGGAATTAAAGGATGGAAAATTCTTTATGATTCTAAGCGATGGAATGGGGAGCGGGCCAATGGCGGCAATGGAAAGTGGAATGGCTGTGAATCTTATTGAGAAATTTCTTGCTGCCGGTTATGATCAGAACACAGCCCTGGAAGCTGTAAACTCCCTCTTGCTTATTAAGTCTGATAATGATAACTATGCTACTGTCGATATGACAATAATAAACCAATATACTGGGGATGTAGAATTCCTTAAGGTAGGAGCAGTATCCACATTTATAAAGTACAAGGACAGAGTAGATGTAATAAGAAACAGCTCTCTTCCTGCAGGCATATTGGATAAGATAGATGTTGAATTTAACAGGAGAAAAATCAGAGATGGAGATTTTGTTGTTATGATCACTGATGGGGTGCTGGAGGCAAATGATAAGGATTTGGACAAAGAAAAATGGCTTGAGGAAATAATATATGACATTGATACAAGAAATCCAAAAAAAATGGCGGACATTATCATGGAGAAGTGTCTTGAGAAATCAAAGGGTCAAACTCCAGATGATATGACCGTATTGGTGGCAAAAATCTGGAAATCAGCTTAAGTTGAATATAAACCTCCTTTTTTGGCAATAAGTACAAAAAAAGGAGGTTTTTTTATGGACAAAGAGTCAGGTATCATAAAGCAAATAATAGTAATTACAGATGGGAGATCTAATATTGGTGTAAACCCTGCGGAGGCAGCAGCCAAAGCAAAGGCTGAAGGCATTACCGTAAGCGCTATAGGCATTATTGATGATGAAGGAAGAAATGAAGAAGATGTATTGGAAGTGGAGGCCATATCTAAGGCAGGAGGAGGGCTATCCGATTATTGCTATACTCATAATTTAGGGATGACGCTTCAAACTATGACTCAGAAAACTGTAAATCATACTTTGGAATGCATTGTAAGCAGACAGCTGAAGACAATAATCGGGGAGGATATAACAAACATAGAACCTAAGTCAAGGCTGAAAATAGTTGAATTCATAGAAAAATACGGAGAACGGGTTAATTTGCTTAATGTGATTGTGTTGGATACCAGCAAAAGCATGGCAAATAAACTGGAGAAGTCAAAAAAATGCATTATTGATCTGATGGAGTCTATGAACAATAGGAAGGGTATAAGCAATCTAGCTTTGATTTCATATCCTGGTGATAATAGCAGCATGATAAATGTAGTATGTGATTTTACAACAGACAGGGCACTGCTGAAGGAAGGGATGAAACTACTAAAGGCCAAAGGAGGAACACCAACAGGCCCCGCAATTGAAGCGGCAATTGACCTTATAATGGAATATGATGCTCCAGCTCGTATACATTATGTATGATATGGATTGGAATATAATAAAAGGAAAATGGTACAAGAATGAATATAGGATAATAAAGCCCCTTGGCAAAGGCGGGATAGGTAAAATATATTTAGCTGCCCATAAAAAAAGAGGTTTGGTGGCTCTGAAACTGAGTAAATCCATGTTGAGCATTACAAGAGAATATGATACCATTAAAAAATATAAAGACAAGCATTTTGTTCCTGTTGTTTATGAGTTGGATGATTGGGAATCTAGCGGTGAAACATATCATTTCTTTGCAATGGAATATATCAAAGGACATAACTTGACGGAAGCTATGAAAAGATATATGCCTTTAGAGCTAAAAGTTAAGCTTTTTATGATAATATTGAGTATTATCAGTGATATAAACGAAGAGGGCTTGATATATTCGGATATAAAGCATGAAAATATAATGGTGGATTATAATAATTTGTCCATAAGGTTTGTAGATTTCGGCAGCTTGATTCCTATTGGAGAAAGTATAAAAGAGTATACTCCCTTATATGATAGGTATTCCTGGGGCCTGGGGTCAAGGACTGCAGACTTGACTTACCAAGTGTTCAGCGCCGCTGTCCTGTTTACAACCATGCTGATAGGCTTTATTCATAAGGTTGATAAAGATAGTATAGCGGCAATTATGAAAGAACTTGATAAGAATAATATTCCTAAAGGCCTTTCAGTATTGATTCTTAAAGCTTTGAAAGGTGAAATAGAAAACTGTGACATATTTCTCAGAAGGCTCAGAAATGTGGATTTAGATGTGAGGAAAAATACAATAAGTCTTAGCAAATTACTGGATATGATTATTGCTTTCTTAACGATTATATTGGGAGTTGTACTTATTGGGATACGCTTTCATAGTTCATAGGAAATTTTGAATTACCTTGTTGTTAACTTTCTGTCATTATTTGCGAGAAAGGCTTCCTTGATGTTAAAATGTTTCCATTGGAAGCCTTTCTTATCATAAGCAAGGAGTATGTATAAAATGAGAGATTTATCTTTGGTTGTAGAGGACACCATTAAGAAATATAATATGCTAAATCATGGGGATTCAATAGTTGTGGGGTTATCAGGAGGGCCCGACTCTATGTGCCTCCTTCATGTGCTTATGGGACTTAAGGAAGCCTGGGGGCTTAAGATTTATGCTGCCCATCTGAATCACCAGTTCAGGGGAAGAGACGCAGATGAAGATGCTTTATATGTAAAGAAAAAGTGTGAG
Organism: Lutispora sp.; assembly: GCF_041687175.1. Taxonomy (NCBI): domain Bacteria; kingdom Bacillati; phylum Bacillota; class Clostridia; order Lutisporales; family Lutisporaceae; genus Lutispora; species Lutispora sp. The sequence goes on along the minus strand of NZ_JAWLCK010000009.1, from coordinate 14,772 downwards.
GAATGGGGTATTGAGGTTTTTATTCAGGTGTTCAATGTTCCTGCCTACGCTAAGGAGAAAGGTTTGTCTTCTGAAGAAGCAGGAAGGGAAATAAGGTATAAACTCTTTTATGAAGTTGCACATAAGGTAGGGGCCAATAAGATCGCAATAGCTCATAATATGAATGACAATGCAGAGACAGTATTGATGAATCTATTCAGAGGCAGCGGTATTGAAGGTTTGAAAGGAATTGAAGCCACAAGGGGAGAAATAATCAGACCTCTTATCAATGTTAGAAGAGATGAAATTGAAGCCTACTGTCATGAAAAAAAACTTAATCCACGAATTGACAAGACAAATCTTGAGCCTATATACGGAAGAAATAAGGTAAGATTGGAGTTAATACCTTACATAGAAAAACATTTCAATGGTAACATAATGAGCACTCTACAACGGCTTTCTGATATAGTAACCATTGAAAATGATTTTTTGAATAAGGAAGCAAAAAAATTATTATTAAAGATTGCAATTATCGGTGAAAATAGTATAGAATATAATATTAACAAAATGAATGACATTCACCCCGCTCTTTTGAGAAGAGTCATAAGAATGGGTATAGAACAGCTTATTGGAACCCTTAAAGGCATCGAATACAGAAATATAGAGGGAGTTCTGGATTTACTCGGCAAAAGCACAGGTGCTGCTATCATACTGCCACATAACATTAAAGCTTATATATCCTATGACAAGTTGATACTGAGAATTAACACACAAAGTGAACCTTATAAATATTATCTGGAGCTGGAAAATGACCGAGACAATATTGCCGAATTTTTTGACTTCACAGTCAGGCTTACGACTGTGGATGCTTCGCAAATAGGTGATATAAAAAAGGACAAATATAAAGTTTATATTGATAAAGGCAAAGTCAAACAGAAGTTGGTATTGAGAAATAGATTTGACGGAGATGTTTTTTCTCCTATCGGGCTTAAGGGTTCTAAAAAACTGAAGGAATATTTTATTGATGAAAAGATTCCTAAGGAAGAAAGGGATAACATATTTCTTATAGCTGATGGAAAAGAGATAGTCTGGGTTCTGGGCAGAAGACTAAGTGAAAAATATAAAATAACAAGCGATACCAAAGAAGCAATAATTATTAATATAATAAGGGGGACCTGTAGTGAATAACGATATACTAAAAGTGCTTATAACCAAGGAAGAATTAGAACAGAAAGTAAAAGAATTGGGTCAGATGATTACGAAAGATTATAAGGATAAGGATCTGATGATAGTAGGTGTTTTAAAGGGTTGTGTCATATTCTTATCTGACCTTATCAGGGAGATAGATTTGCCGCTGACTATGGATTTTATGGTAGTTTCAAGCTATGGCTCTTCTACAAAGTCCTCAGGAGTTGTAAGGATTATAAAGGATTTGGAGAAGGATATTGCAGGTAAAGATGTATTGATTGTAGAGGATATAGTTGATACAGGATTAACATTAAACTATTTGGTGGATTATCTGAAATCAAGAAACGCCAACAGCGTTAAGATATGCACCCTTCTAGAAAAACCAGACAGAAGAAAAGCAGAAGTGGAAATGGAATATGTAGGTTTTCGTATCCCCGATGAGTTTGTGGTTGGATATGGATTGGATTATGCAGAAGTCTATAGAAACTTGCCCTTCGTTTGTATTCTGAAGCCTGAAGTATATTCTTAATTGTAATTTATGGCTTCATGTGATAAAATTATAATGTTTCGGGTAACATGGTTTAAAGGAGGGTAATTTTTGAGAAAGTTTTTAAGAGGTATAAGTTTCTATGTACTAATTTTCGTTATAATTATTTTCTTTGCCCAGATATTTAGTAATACAGGTGAAGGAAAGACTGAGCTGACTTATACCCAGTTTATATCAGAAGTTGAAAATAAAAGAATAAGGGAAATATATGTGACTGTAGTAGGCGATACTACCGTCATCAACGGAAAGCTCAGCGATGGTAGAGAGTTTGAGGTTACCGCTCCTAAAGAGCAGTTCAATCAACTTGCTCAGGATTATGCAGAAAGGGGCACTCTCAACATATCATACGAGAAACCTCAGCAAACTTCTATATGGCTTTCTTTTTTGCCTTCTGCATTAATTATCGTATTGATAATTGTGTTCTTCTTTATATTTTCACAGCAGACCCAAGGAGGAGGCAGCAGGGTAATGTCCTTTGGCAAGAGCAGAGCCAGGCTCCTGACTGACGACAAGAAAAAGGTTACCTTTGCTGATGTGGCTGGTGCAGATGAAGAGAAGGAAGAACTAGGTGAAATTGTGGATTTCCTCAAACAACCCAGAAGATTTATAGAATTGGGTGCCAGAATACCTAAAGGAGTTTTGCTGGTGGGCCCTCCAGGCACAGGAAAGACCTATCTTGCCAAGGCTGTTGCGGGAGAAGCAGGAGTTCCTTTCTTCAGCATCAGTGGCTCGGATTTCGTAGAGATGTTTGTAGGTGTGGGTGCTTCAAGAGTCAGAGACTTGTTCGAGCAAGCTAAAAAGAATTCTCCCTGCATAATCTTTATAGATGAGATAGATGCTGTAGGAAGACAGAGAGGAGCCGGCTTAGGCGGTGGTCATGATGAGAGGGAACAAACATTGAACCAATTATTAGTTGAGATGGATGGTTTCAATGTAAATGAGGGAATAATAATCATAGCTGCTACAAACAGGCCTGATATACTGGATCCTGCACTCCTTAGACCTGGAAGATTTGACAGGCAGATTACTGTAGGAATACCTGATGTAAAAGCCAGAGAAGAAATATTGAAGATCCATGCTAGAAATAAACCTTTGGGAGATAATATAAGCTTAGAAGTATTGGCCAAAAGTACTCCGGGCTTCACGCCTGCTGACTTGGAAAACCTTATGAATGAAGCGGCTCTATTATCTGCAAGAAGAAATAAGAGAAAGATAGAGATGAAGGAGCTGGAGGAAGCAACTATAAGGGTAATAGCTGGACCAGAGAAAAAGAGCAGAGTAGTCAGCGAACAGGATAGAAAATTGACTGCATACCATGAAGCTGGTCATGCTGTAGTGCAGAAACTTACTCCTAATGCGGATCCTGTTCATCAGGTATCCATCGTTCCAAGAGGTAGAGCAGGAGGTTATACAATATCACTACCTGAGCAGGATAAGTACTATATGTCTAAAATTGAATTAGAAAATCAGATTGTTATGCTCTTAGGCGGCAGAGTGGCTGAGAAAGTAGTATTAGACGATATTAGTACTGGAGCCAAAAATGACCTTGAAAGGGCAACAACCATTGCAAGAAAAATGGTAACTGAATACGGTATGAGTGAAAATCTAGGGCCTATGACCTTTGGTACCGATCATGATGAAGTATTTATTGGCAGAGATCTGGCAAGGAGCAGGAATTACAGCGAAGAAATTGCAGCCAGCATAGATAAGGAAATAAGGACGATAATAGAGAAGGCTTATGATAAGGCTGAAACTCTGTTAAGAGAAAACATCAATAAACTTCATGGGGTTGCCAATGCATTGTTGGAAAGAGAAAAGCTAGATAAAGATGAGTTTGAAGAGGTTTTTGCAAATGCATAAGGAATGGTAATTACCATTCCTTAATTATTAATATATTTTAAGAATGGAGGTATATACATAGCATGAAGACAGATATTCAAATAGCTCAGGAAGCTAAGATGAAGCCTGTCATGGATATAGCCAAGGATTTAGGTATTCCTGAAGATGATGTAGAGCTATATGGCAGATATAAAGCAAAAGTGGATTTAAGCATTTGGGACAGCTTGAAGGAAAAAAGTGAAGGTAAGCTGGTTTTGGTCACAGCCATAAATCCAACTCCTGCGGGAGAAGGTAAGTCAACTACAACAGTTGGACTAGGCCAGGCTTTGGCAAGATTGGGTAAAAAATCAGCCATAGCTCTGAGAGAGCCCTCATTGGGACCTGTATTTGGTGTAAAAGGAGGGGCTGCTGGCGGCGGATATGCCCAGGTGGTGCCTATGGAAGATATAAATCTGCATTTTACCGGAGATATGCATGCCATAACAGCTGCAAACAATCTTTTATCAGCGGCTATTGACAATCACATTACTCAAGGCAATACTTTAGGGATAGACATGAGACAGATAGTTTGGAAAAGAGTCATGGACATGAATGACAGGGCTCTTAGAGATGTCGTAGTAGGCTTGGGCGGAAAAGCCAACGGCTTTGTAAGACAAGATGGTTTTATGATAACTGTAGCATCTGAAATAATGGCTATACTATGCTTAGCTAATGACATGAAAGATCTTAAGGAAAGGCTTTCAAGGATAATAATTGGATACAATTATGATAACAAACCTGTTACAGCAGGAGATTTGAAGGTACATGGTGCCATGGCACTGCTATTAAAGGATGCTATAAAACCTAATCTAGTACAGACATTAGAAAATACTCCTGCATTTATTCATGGTGGTCCCTTTGCAAATATTGCTCACGGCTGTAACAGCGTAATGGCAACAAAGCTGGGTATGAAGCTGGTTGATTATCTGGTTACCGAAGCAGGTTTCGGAGCGGATCTAGGCGCAGAAAAATTCATGGACATAAAATGCAGATATGCAGGAATTTCTCCATCGGCAGTAGTTATAGTAGCGACCATAAGAGCACTAAAGATGCACGGGGGAGTTAAGAAAACAGAGCTGTCCGCAGAAAATGTCGCAGCATTGGAGAAAGGCTTTGATAATCTCAGGAAGCACATTGAAAATATAAAGAAATTCGGTGTGCCGGCGGTTGTTGCTGTCAATAAGTTTGTTACCGATACCGAAGCAGAGGTAACTAGACTATTGGAGCTATGCAGGATGGAGGGTGTAGAAGCCTCTCTGTGCCAAGTATGGGAAAAAGGCGGAGAAGGCGGAGAAGAATTAGCTGCTAAGGTTATAGAGGCCTGCGAAAAGGAAAACAGCTTTAAATTCATATATGATGTAAATGAAAGCATCAAAGAAAAAATAGAAAAGATAGCAAAAGAGATTTATGGTGCAAAAGGCGTAGTGTATACCGCAAAGGCAGAAAAAGAAATCCAGCGCCTTGAAGATCTGGGATTAGATAAGTATCCTATTTGTATGGCAAAAACCCAGTACTCTTTGTCAGATAATCCTGAATTGATTGGAAGACCTGAAGGTTTTGATATAACAGTTAAGGAAGTCCGAGTATCTGCAGGTGCAGGTTTCATAGTTGCATTGACAGGCGATATAATGGTTATGCCTGGTTTGCCTAAGGTTCCTGCTGCAGAGAAAATTGACATTGATGAAAAAGGTGTAATAACAGGATTGTTCTAATATTAGGAAATGCTTCCGATAGGGAGCATTTCATTTTTTGCGCAAGTAAAGTATTTTTTCTTCACAATGCAATCTTTTTTGCTTAACATGCATAACATACACAATAAAATGAGAAAACGAGAAAAATGAAAAATTCAAGTGGTATTGTGAATAAATAAACAAATTTTATAGTACCTTTTACTTGTAAAATATGATAAGATAGTGCAAGAAGGAAAACTTGCAAAATTCAAACAGAAATGAAAGATTACATTCAAATTTTTCAATAAGACTTGTTAAATTTGTTGAAATTGCAGGTAAAACTATATGTTATCTACATGATACATAGGTGTTGACTATGTAAGATTAAAAATATTTTATATAGGGAGGCAAAGCATGTATAACAAAGAAAAGCTTGATGCTCAAAAAGCAGAGAGAGAGAATTGGGAAAAGAACAAGATTGCTAAAACTTTAGCAAAGAGACCTGAAAGGAAAGCTGAATTTACTAGCACTTCAGGCTTCGAGGTTAAAAGGCTATATGCTCCAGAAGACATAGCAGATTTAGACTACAATGAAGATTTGTCCTATCCAGGAGAATTTCCTTATACAAGAGGCGTACAGCCAACAATGTATAGAGGAAAATTGTGGACCATGAGACAGTATGCAGGATTTGCAACTGCAGAAGAATCAAACAAGAGATACAAATACTTGCTAGAGCAGGGGCAAACAGGCTTGAGCGTTGCATTCGACCTTCCAACCCAGATAGGCTATGATTCAGATCATCCACTATCTGAAGGAGAAGTTGGTAAGGTTGGTGTTGCCATCGACTCATTAAAAGACATGGAGATACTGTTTGATGGAATACCCCTAGATAAGGTAAGTACATCAATGACTATTAATGCACCTGCTTCAGTGCTTTTGGCTATGTATATAGCTGTTGCGGAGAAACAGGGCGTAACACCTGATAAACTTTCAGGAACTATACAAAACGATATATTGAAGGAGTACATTGCAAGGGGTACATATATATTCCCTACAGAACCTTCAATGAGACTTATCACTAATATATTCGAATATTGTGCAAAACATGTTCCAAAATGGAATACCATATCAATAAGCGGCTATCACATCAGAGAAGCAGGTTCAACAGCAGTTCAAGAGGTTGCATTTACTCTGGCAGACGGTATAGCTTATGTTGAAGCTGCCATAAAAGCTGGTCTGGATGTAGATGAATTCGCTCCTAGATTATCTTTCTTCTTTAATGCCCATAATGATTTGCTTGAAGAGGTTGCTAAGTTTAGAGCAGCAAGAAGACTATGGGCTAAGATCATGAAGGAGAGATTCAACGCAAAAGATCCTAAATCATTAATGCTAAGATTCCACACTCAAACAGGTGGCTCTACTTTAACTGCACAGCAACCTGACAACAATATAGTTAGAGTTGCAATACAAACCCTTGCTGCAGTTTTGGGTGGTACTCAGTCCTTGCATACAAACTCAAGAGATGAAGCCTTAGCACTTCCAACTGAGGATTCAGTAAGAATAGCTTTAAGAACTCAACAAATCGTAGCTTACGAGAGTGGTGTAGCTGATACAATAGATCCACTTGCTGGTTCATACTATGTTGAAAGCATGACAAACGAAATTGAAAAGAGAGCTGCTGAATATATAGCTAAAATAGATGAATTGGGAGGAGCTCCAAAAGCTATCGAAAGAGGATTCATACAACAAGAGATTCAGGATAGCGCATACAAATATCAGAAAGAAGTTGAAAAAGGCGAGAGAATAGTAGTTGGAATGAATAAATTCCAAATCGAAGAATCTGCTCCAAAGGGATTATTAAGAGTTGATCCTGTTGTAGGAGAGATGCAGAAGGAAAAATTAAAAGCACTAAGAGCCGAAAGAAATAATAACAAGGTAGAAGAGAGCCTTGCTGCACTTAGAAAAGCTGCAGAGGGCGATGAAAATCTAATGCCATATATATTAACAGCTGTAAAAGAATATGCAACATTAGGCGAAATATGCGGTGTTTTAAGAGAAGTATTCGGCGAATACCAGCAATCTGTTATTCTGTAAGGAGGTAAATGAGATGAATAGACCAATTAGAGTCTTAGTTGCAAAACCCGGCCTTGATGGTCATGATAGAGGAGCGAAGGTTGTTGCTCGAGCTATGAGAGATGCAGGTATGGAGGTTATTTACACAGGTCTCAGACAGACTCCTGAGCAGATTGTAGAAGCTGCAATACAGGAAGATGTTGATTGTGTATCCATGAGCATATTGTCAGGAGCTCACAATCATCTTTTCCCAAAAGTAGTTAAACTGCTAAGAGAAAAGGGTGGAGAGGATATATTAGTAGTAGGTGGAGGAGTAATACCCGAGGAAGATATACCTGGACTAAAAGAGGCAGGAATAGCAGAAATATTTACTCCAGGAACTCCTACAGGTGTGACAATAGATTTTATTACCAAAAACATAAAAAGAAATTAAGGTGATTTAGATGGATATTAGGGCAGGCTTGTCCAGCGGAAGCAAAAGAGCTGCTGCTCGCCTGATAACTATGATAGAAAATGGGGATCCTGAAGCCATAGAAATTATCAAAGAGAACTATCATAAAACAGGCAAAGCTAGAATAATAGGAATCACAGGTCCTCCAGGCGCAGGCAAAAGCACAGTTACAGATAAGCTTGCAAAACTGGTTAGGAAACAAGGCAAAAAAGCTGCAATTATTGCCGTGGATCCCACAAGCCCTTTCAGTGGCGGAGCTATCTTGGGAGATAGAATCAGAATGTCAGACCTGAACACAGACGAGGGAGTGTTCATTAGAAGCATGGGGACAAGGGGAGCCTTGGGAGGGCTCTCCAAGTCTGTACATGGAGCAATAAAGGTTATGGACATATTTGGCTATGATTATATCTTTGTTGAGACAGTAGGCGTAGGACAGTCAGAGATAGATATTGTAAAAATAGCTGATACGGTATTAATGGTTATGGTTCCAGGCTTAGGGGACGATATTCAGGCAATTAAGGCAGGTATAATGGAAATTGGAGATGTATTTGCAGTCAATAAATCCGATAGAGAAGGAGCAGAGAAAACCGCGACAGAAATAGAGGTTATGCTTGATCTCAACGGTATGACAGAATATAGACCTCCGGTAAAAAATATAATAGCTAAGGATAACAAAGGAGTCGAGGAGCTCTGGGAAGCTATTGAGGGACATTATGAATATATGGTATCATCGGGAAACTTTAACAAAAGAAGAGAAAAAGCCATTGAAACAGAGGTCTTGGAGATATTTAAGCAAAACTTGTTGGACAAGGTTATGAGACTTCAGAAGAATACTGAGTATTTATCAGGTCTTATAATAAAAGTGTTTAAAAAACAGATGGATCCTTATACCGCTGCATTAGAATTAGCAAATATTTTGAATAAAGAGGAGGGAAAATAAATGGTTAAAAAAGTGGACCATATAGGTGTTGCAGTAAACAATCTGGAAGAGTCAGTAAAGTTTTATGAGGAAATTTTGGGTCTTAAGCTTCAAGGCATAGAAACCGTAGAAGAACAAAAAGTAAAAGTAGCATTCTTACCTATTGGGGATACAGAAATCGAACTATTGGAAGCTACAACTCCCGATAGTCCTATAGCAAAATTCATTGAGAAAAAGGGACAGGGAGTTCAGCATGTGGCTTTCAGAGTTGATGACATAGAGAAAGCCTTGGAAGAAATGAAAAGCTTAGGTATAAAACTCATCGATGAGAAACCAAGGTATGGCGCTGGTGGCGCAAGAATAGCTTTCTTACACCCAAAAAGCACTAATGGTCTATTAGTGGAGTTATGTGAGAGGAAAGGATAGGGAGTGATAATATGTCAATAGACAAGATTCAGGAACTAAGCAAAAAAAGAGAAGCCATAATGCAGGGCGGCGGAGAAAAGAGAATCAAGAAGCAGCATGATTCAGGCAAATTAACAGCCAGAGAAAGATTGGACTTATTATTTGATGAAGGAAGCTTTATCGAAATAGACGCCTTTGTAAAACATCGCTGCACAGAATTTGGCATGCAGGATGTAGATGCTCCTGGTGAAGGAGTTGTAACAGGTTATGGTACAGTTGATGGAAGATTGGTTTATGCATATGCTCAGGACTTTACAGTTGTAGGTGGTTCCTTGGGAGAAATGCATGCTAAGAAGATATGCAAGGTCATGGATATGGCTCTTAAGATGGGAGCACCTGTAGTAGGAATCAACGATTCCGGCGGAGCAAGAATACAGGAAGGTGTAGACGCATTATCCGGCTATGGCAACATATTCTTTAGAAACACAATTGCTTCAGGAGTTATACCTCAGATATCAGTAATAATGGGGCCTTGTGCCGGTGGAGCTGTTTATTCTCCAGCCCTTACAGACTTCATATTCATGGTTGACAAGACAAGCCAGATGTTTATAACAGGTCCACAGGTTATAAAGGCTGTTACAGGTGAAGAAGTTTCATCAGAAGAGTTAGGTGGAGCTATGACTCATAATAGTGTGAGTGGAGTGGCTCACTTCATAAGTCCTGATGAAAGACAGTGTATAGAAGAAATCAAGAGATTATTGAGCTTCTTGCCTTCAAATAATATGGAAAGCGCACCTGAGTTTGGTTGTGAAGATGATTTAAACAGAATCGAAGATAAGCTAAATGAAATAGTACCGGATAACCCCAATAAGGCTTATGATATGAAAGAAATTATATCAACCATAGTTGATAACGGAGATTTCATGGAAGTTCAGCCTTACTATGCAATGAATATAATAACAGGGTTTGCAAGACTTAATGGCAGATCTGTAGGCATTATAGCAAATCAGCCAAAGGTTTTGGCAGGATGTCTTGACATCAATGCATCTGATAAGGCAGGAAGATTCATAAGAACTTGTGATGCATTCAATATACCAATATTAAATCTTGTTGATGTGCCAGGTTTCTTACCAGGAACTAACCAGGAATATGGCGGAATAATAAGACATGGTGCAAAAATGCTATATGCATATAGTGAAGCAACTGTGCCGAAAGTGACTTTAATAGTAAGAAAAGCTTATGGTGGAGCATACCTGGCAATGTGCAGCAAGGATTTGGGTGCAGATCAGGTATATGCATGGCCTTCAGCTGAAATTGCCGTAATGGGACCTGACGGAGCAGCAAACATAATCTTCAAGAAAGATATTGAAGCAGCTGATGATCCTGCAGCAAAAAGACAGGAAAAGATACAGGAATATAAGGATAAATTTGCAACTCCATATATAGCAGCCAGCAGAGGCTATGTAGATGATGTTATAGAACCTGCAACAACAAGACAGAGACTGATTTCCGCCTTTGATATGTTAGAGAGCAAGAGGGAAAGCAGACCTGCTAAGAAACATGGCAATTTGCCTGTATAGAAGAGGGGGAAAACAATGAGCGAAGTACAGCAACTTACTTATGGACTCATAGTCACCTTAGTAGGTATGGGTATAGTCTTCCTTGTTTTGATTGGCTTATCATATATGCTTGATGCATTGAAGCTGTTATCAAACAGAGGAGCAGCCGAAAAAAAAGCTGAGGCTGTTAAGGTAGAACGGGTTGAAGAACCTGTAGAAGAACCTGCAGAAGTTGTCAATGTCCCTGAAGAAGATGAAGGGGAATTGGTTGCAGTAATAAGCGCAGCATTGGCTGCTTTCATGGGAAGCAGCAGCAATGTGGTAATAAAATCTATCAATAGAGTAGAGGGAAATACTCCAGTATGGGCTAAAGTTGGAAGACAGGAACAAATGTATAACAGATTTTAGGGAGGAATAAAAAATGAGAAAGTTCTTAATAAATGTTAATGGAAACAGCTACGAAGTGGAAGTAGAAGAAATAAGAGATGGAGTTGCTGCAGCACCAGTAGCAGCCCCCGCACCAAAAGCAGCTCCCGCTCCAAAGGCAGCACCCGCTGCAGCACCTAAGGCAGCTCCAAAAGCAGCACCAGCAGCAGCACCTGCAGGAGCAGCCACAGTTACAGCACCAATGCCTGGAACAATCCTTTCAGTAAATGTTAAAGTTGGTGAATCAGTTAAAAAGGGACAGGTATTGTGCATACTTGAAGCAATGAAGATGGAAAACGAAATAATGGCAAACGGAGATGGAAAAGTAGCTTCTATAGCAGTAAATGCAGGAGATTCTGTAAATACAGGACAGGTTTTGATTGTGCTTGAATAGGCATGACAGAACTTCGAATGGGGGAATTTAAATGTCTTTGACTCAATCAATATTGGAATTTTTTAATAGTATGGGATTTTCTGCTATGACATGGCAAGAAGCAGTAATGATAGGTATATCTTTTGTTCTTATATACCTTGCCCTAAAGAAGGGTTTTGAACCTTTACTGTTGCTGCCCATAGCCTTTGGTATGCTTCTGGCAAATCTACCTTTGGCTGGATTGAATGCAGAACCTATATACCAGATTGTAGTAGATCCGGTAACAGGAGAGCATGTACACGAAATGGTAGATGCTGGCGGATTGTTATACTGGTTATACAGAGGAGTTAAGCTAGGTATATATCCTCCACTAATATTCCTAGGCGTAGGTGCCATGACAGATTTTGGCCCTCTTATTGCAAATCCTAGGAGTATACTGCTAGGAGCAGCAGCACAGTTCGGTATATTTACAACTTTTATAGGTGCTCTGTTGCTTAACTTTATACCTGGCATAACATTTACTGTTCCTGAAGCAGCATCTATCGGTATAATAGGAGGAGCAGACGGTCCTACAGCAATATATCTTACAGCTAAACTAGCACCTCATCTATTGGGACCAATCGCAGTAGCGGCTTATTCATACATGGCTCTGGTACCTTTGATTCAGCCTCCGATAATGAAGGCTTTGACTACTAAGGAAGAAAGACAAATAGTAATGGAACAATTAAGACCCGTATCCAAAGTGGAAAGAATAGTGTTCCCAATTATGGTTACTACAGTAGTATCACTAGTTCTTCCTTCAGCAGCAGCTCTTGTTGGTATGCTTATGCTTGGTAACTTGCTGAGAGAAGCAACTACAATGCAGAGCACCCTGAATAGATTGATGAAGACTGCTTCTGGCGAATTGATGAATATAGTTGTTATCTTTTTAGGTACTACAGTTGGTGCAACTGCTAAAGGTGAGATATTCTTATCACCTAAGACATTAGCGATAATTGCTCTTGGTCTTATCGCTTTCTCAATAGGTACAGGTACAGGTGTTATATTCGGAAAGATAATGTGCAAATTAACAGGCGGAAAGGTTAACCCGCTCATAGGCTCGGCAGGTGTATCAGCAGTACCTATGGCGGCCAGAGTATCTCAAAAGGTTGGTCAGGAAGCCAATCCTTCAAACTTCCTTTTGATGCATGCTATGGGACCTAATGTTGCAGGAGTTATTGGTTCTGCTGTTGCAGCAGGTGTTCTTCTTTCAATGTGCAGTCTCTAAAAAATTATAACGAATTAAAATACAGGCAGAAATGCCTGTATTTTGTTGTGCAATTATATATTCTTTGATACTATTTAAATAGTTTAAATAACTATTCCACATTTTATATTGAATTCATATTTGTTAACTACAAATAATATAGAGGAGAAGCATATGAAAGACAATATATTAAGAGAATTAATAAATAACAAAAATAGATATTTGTCAGGTCAGGAATTGAGTGCTAAGTTTGGTATCAGTAGAACCGCCATATGGAAGCATATAAATAAGTTAAAGGAAGAGGGCTATGTAATAGAATCTGCAACTAATAAAGGGTATGTGCTCATAGAAAGCCCGGATATATTAAATCCTGTTGAAATAAAAGAGCTGTTGAAAACAAAATTTATAGGAAGAGATATAATATACCTGGATTCAGTAGATTCAACCAATAGTTATGGTAAGAGGATGGCAGAAGGTGATTTTTGGGACGGCACTGTAATAATTGCTGAGGAGCAGACTTCAGGCAGAGGAAGATTAGGCAGAGATTGGGTTTCCCCAAAGGGTAAAGGCATCTGGATGACAATAATGTTAAAACCTGATATTAAGCCGAACCTGGCTTCTCAAGTAACTCTTATAGCAGCGGTAGCAGTATTGAAGGCAATAAAATCTATTTATAATATGGATATTATGATAAAATGGCCTAATGATTTAGTTGTTAATGGTAAAAAAGTATGCGGAATACTAACTGAATTAGGAGCTGAAATTGAAAGGATAAATTATCTATGTGTAGGCATAGGTATAAATGCAAATTCGGAGGAATCTGATTTTATTAATAAAGCCCTGGATACAGCTACATCAATTAAGATTGCTACTTCTATAAAAGTAGAAAGAAAGGAACTGATAGCCCGAATATTAACTGTTTTTGAAAATTATTATTCTTTATTTCTAGAAAAGGGAAGCATCGGATTTATGATAGAAGAGTACAAAAAATATCTGATAAACATAGGAAAAGAAGTGCGACTGATCACAAAGAATGAAGAAATACAGGCAAAGGCTGAGGATATAACCAATGAAGGACATTTGCTAGTAAGATTAAAGGACGGTACTTTGAAAGAAATATCATCCGGAGAAGTATCTGTAAGAGGGATATACGGATATGTTTAAAGAAAATTATTGCATCAAGGTTCCAGTGATGTTAAAATAATTCTGTCGGCATCAGATAGAGCCGAACAAGAATTAAAAAAAATATAAAATATCGTCCGGTATCCCTTAGGAACTGGAACGGAGGTGCGAAAATGTATAGTGAAAGAGCAAAAAGTTTTATGTCAGTAAGAAAACTTGTGATTACAGGTATGTTGGCGGGAGTATCCATCTTACTTGGAAGTACCCCATTAGGTTTTATACCCATAGGGCCAACAAAAGCAACCATAATGCACTTACCTGTAATAATAGGAGCCATAATGGAAGGCCCTATGGTAGCAGTAGGTATTGGTTTGATATTTGGTGTATTTAGTATGATTCAAGCTATGATGGCACCCACCATAGTGTCATTTGTATTCTTGAATCCATTGGTAGCTGTACTTCCAAGAATGCTCATCGGGGTTACAGCCTATTATACCTACAAGTTCACCAAGAGCTCAGCTGCTTCTGCTGTAGCTGGAACATTAACCAATACTGTAGGAGTATTAGGAATGATCTACATTCTCTATGGAGCCCAGTTTGCAGCTGCAATGGGACAGGATCATACCAAGGCAGCAGCACTGATTGCGGGTATTGCCACTACCAATGGCATACCTGAAGTAATAGTGGCAGTTGTAGTTGTTACTGCCGTGGTGACCGCACTTAAAAGAATAAAAAAAGCATGAAAACCAGGCTAAAAGCCTGGTTTAAGTTTAATATTAAGGAGTGGTAAATACATGATACTGGTAATTGATGTGGGGAATACCAACATTGTATTGGGCATATATGAAGGCAAAAAATTGCTTGATTTTTGGAGAATCGGGACAGAAATTCATAAAACCAGTGATGAATATGGTATGATTGTAAACCAACTATTTA
>NZ_JAWLCK010000008.1:0-49596 GCF_041687175.1 Lutispora sp. | reverse complement strand
GAAACAAATGATGGAAGCAAAAATTATTGCGCTGAAATCAGAATATAATAGTTTTCCCAGATTTGATGATCTGGATGCAGCTTATGAGCTTCTGGAGGAATACGAAGATAAAGAAAAGGATATTATCAGAGAAATAAACAATCTGGAACTGGAGATAAACAGCATAAAGAGAAATATGCTGAAGCTTAGGGAGGAAATAACTAGTCTTACTACAGGTATTGAGCTTAATCAAAGATTGGATGTTTACAGGGAAGCATTGAACAATATTAATGAATATATTGATATCCTGTATGACATGGAAAAATATCTATATCAAAGAAGAAATAAGAAGGAACTTTTGCACCATAAGGAAAACTCCAAAGAATCTTTGGAAAATGAGATAGAGGATATTTACTATGAGATTAAAGATGAAACGGGCAGATTAAAGAATAAAGAGGAGAGAATCAAACAGATTGAGGAATTGCTTAAGGATAAGGATATAGAAAGCATTGAAAAAGAGATAATGGAATGCGTGGAAAGACTGAAGAGAATTCCCAATGAGAAGAAAGAAAAGAATAAGCTGAAGGAAACACAATATGGAGAAAATGAAAAAAATAAAATGGAATTAAGAAATATGAGGCAGCACGTGGAAGAGCTTAATGACAAGGCATTGGAATCATCAGCATCCGTAGAAGAAGAATTGAGCTTTGGGTTTTTGGGAGATTTGTTAGATATAGATTTAGAAAGCCTTTGCCAAGAAAAAGTGAAGGAATATGATGAATTGTTTAAAGGCCAGTTGGATAAAAAGGAAGAGATCATTACCAGATTAAATGCTCAACTAAATACCAATCAGGCAGCATTGACAGATTTTTATCCCAATTTAGAACTTAAACAGTATGTTACCGGAGGATCCAGGCTGGTGCTATCCTTCAGGGCAGAAGGCAGCCTTAAGACCTTATATCAGTTGATGGAGATATTGAAGCTCAGGATGGATGAATATGAGGTTTTGATAAAGGATGAAGAAAGAAGACTCTTTGAAGATATACTGGCAAACAGTATAAGCAGCAAAATTATTGCTAAGATAAGAAAGGCACAGAAGTGGATAGACAACATGAATAAAATAATGAAGGATATGGATACCTCCAGCGGTCTCACTTTTCAAATAAGTTGGGAACCCAAAAACGCCGAAGATGAAGACGAACTGAATACTAAAGAGCTGGTAAAGCTTTTGCAAGTAGATCCTGCTGTAATAAAAGACAGCGAAAGGCGCAGAATTACTGCCCATTTTATGGCAAGAATAAACAGAGCCAGAAAATACAGAGACGATGGCAGCAGTTATTCGGCATTGCATGTCATCATGAGGGAAATATTGGATTATAGGCAATGGTATCAATTCAGGCTCTTTTACCAGAAGACAGGAGAAAGCAGGAAGGAATTGTCCAATCATGCTTATGATATATTCAGCGGAGGAGAAAAGGCCATGTCCATGTATGTACCTCTTTTTGCTGCCATATATGCCAAATATGACAACGCAAGACCTGATGCGCCTAAGATCATATCAATGGACGAAGCATTTGCAGGTGTGGATGAAAACAATATAGAGAACATGTTTGGATTGATACAGAGTCTGGACTTCAATTTCATTATGAATTCACAGGCCTTATGGGGAGATTATGCTACCATACCTGCTCTTACCATATATGAGTTGGTGCGAAGTAAAAACAGTGGCACTGTGCTGAAAGTTAAATATAAATGGAACGGCAAGCAGAGAATAATGGAAGGAATAGGTTGATGCAATATGGATATCTATGAAGAATGCCTGGCGTATTTTAGGCAAAAGGGCTTTAGAAGAGCTCTTGAAGGTATATATGAGAAATATTATTCCCTAAGCAGGCTTGGAGGTAATATTTATATAGATGATCCTTTGCCAGAAGAGAGGGATGTGTTGTCAAGATTTCTCAGACAGGATTTTTCGGGGCAGGATAGAATAAAGATCAGCCTCAGGGATTTTGAGAAAAAGCTAAAAGATACCAAATTTGAGGATTTTGATCTTATAGATATTTTAGAAGCAATACTGAATAAAAAAGCATTAACCCAGAAAGAAGCTGCTGATATTGAAAATAAGGAAAGGCAGAATTTGTTTCAGGGATTGATTGATGACTTTAGTGGAACCATAGCTGCAGATTTTATACAAGATATTATAAAAAATCCCCAGGAATACAAGATGATATACGTCAGGATGAATGATAAGATAAAATTGAAAAAAGAACTTTTTAATGTCTGCAAAGCATTGATTAGCTTACCAAAGGAACATAGGTTAAGACTTCCCGTGTTTGCTGCAAATATAACAACGGATCCTCACTATTTCGATTATGGTAATGATGCAGGCAGGCTGTTGATTAAAGCTCTTTCTTATATAAATAAATGCACATATCCTTCAAATGCAGAAGAAAGATCAGAACTGCTATATGATAGCGGTATACTGATAGACGAGGTTTCAAATCAGGTATTGGTAAATGGTTTGTTGGCTTATAATGGGGAAATAGAAAACAGTATATGGAGTGCAGCTCTGATCCAAAAAGAACCGATGGCTGTGACTTTATATAATCTGAATAAAGTTGATAGAATAATAAGCCCGAGAGGCTATTTAATGGCGGTGGAAAACCCATCGGTTTTTTCTGCATTGACAGAATATGATCCTGAATTGCCATGTATATGCGTAAATGGACAGCCTAAGTTAGCTGTGCTTATAGTGCTTAAGCTTCTCAATAAATCGGAGTGTTCCATATATTATTCAGGTGATTTTGATCCTGAGGGACTTCTTATTGCAGAAAGATTATTAAGTAAGTTTAACAGAATTAAGCTATGCTGTATGGATATTAAACGCTATAAGATGGCTTTATCCAATAAAAAGATTGAAGAAAAAAGGTTGAAGAGCCTGGACAATATCCAAAATCCTGATTTAAAGATTTTGGCAAGAGAGATTGAAATAAGAGGATTTGCAGGTTATCAGGAGAAGGTTATTTCTGAGATAGTAGAGTTTATAGAATCCATTGGAACAAGATGATGGATAATAGTGGATAATGTTGTTTATTATGAACTTATCAATAATTAAGAGATATAAGTGGGTACAGACTGTTATGGAATGTTATTATAAAACAGTAATTTTATAATCTTTTTACTGGAATGAAAACAAACTCCTTTCTGGCTTAAATGTTTTTTAGATTCTTGCCAGAAAAGAGCATTGTTTTCATAAAAGTACAAATTATTTTACATTACCGAGTTTTTACATAGTCACTTATCTTCCATCTTAATATTATCCACTATATTCGCCACACCTCTGGCTGAAGAGGCAAGCTCTACAGCTTTCTTCTTATCCAAATCATCTTCCACATGTCCCATCAATACAGCGGTGCCGCTTTTTACATCAACTCCTACATTGGATAGACCTTCTTGTTTCTCACTCATGTACAGCTTGTTTTCTATTTCATTTCTTATATGGCTGTCTGTTATATTGCTGCTATCCATGCTGATGGTTATGTCATTCTCTATAGACCTAACTCCATCTACTTTTTTTGCAATTTCTTCTGCAAATATCTTTTCAGCCAGAACATCTGCAACCCCATATAGAATCACATTGCCTTCTCTGCAATCAACATTTATGTCCATGGCACTTAGCTGCATTTTATCCTCCAGTTCTTTTTTTATGCATTCAACGATTTCTGCATCTCTATTCATATCAATTCCTCCGATTATCATTATAGTATCTTTAAATATGGTTCCACAAAAATAGATGCTTAATGTATCAATAAGCTATTTTCAAAGGGGCAAATAAGAGATATGATAAAAGTAGATATTATACGAGGAGAATTGTAATGAATAAAAAGATTGAAATAAGCAAAGAAAAACAAGAGACTATGGTATCACTGATAAAGGATTATTTCAGGAAAGAAAGAGATGAAGAGCTGGGAGATTTAGCAGCAATGCTGTTTTTGGATTTTATCATTGAGAAACTTGCTCCTGAATTTTATAATCAGGGCGTATATGATTCATATAAATATTTTTCCCAAAGAATAGATGATTTACTGGAGATTCAAAAATATTGATGTAAATCAAGGAGTGTAGCAGCACATGGCAATATGTATCAATTATATTGGCTATTATGATTATAGGAACAGCTTTACTGCTCACAAAATCCATAAAAGGCCATTCTAATATAAATGGTGCTTTATTGGCATGTGCATTTTTGCTTATTGCAAACACTCAGGCAATATTATCTTACACGTCGCTTATTGAAAATCACACTTATACGTGGACTTACAGCCTTTTCACATATTCAAACCATTTTATAATTTCATTCGACATAATATATCTATTCAGCATCCTTATGCTTATTATTTTCAATGCCTTAAAACTTGCAGATTCCCATCCTGAAAATTGATCAAATAAGCCTGTATTTATTAGGCAGCTTATCAATCGTACTTGAAATTCAGTACGATTAGTTGATTATTTTCAGGAGGGATTACAATGTTTAATAAACGAAGCCATTTCAGTGATTATATCAAGGATTGGTATAATCCTGTGGAGTACGATCTTAAGCTTTATGAGAAGATTTTACAGGAAGTTAATAAATATAATTTTACTAATTTAAAAGATGAAGAACTAAAAGATATAACATGCAAGATCAAATCTAGAATCCGACATGGAGAGCCTATGCCTCAGACATAACCTATCTTACAGCTAAAGAATCAGGTTTTGATTATCTGAGGGATTTTTTGTGTATGGACAAGGGTAAGCTGGTTCATAGACCATTTTATTATGCAATAGTGGATGAAGCAGATTCCATACTGATTGATGAGGCTCGCATACCTCTTGTGATTGCCGGAAATGTAGAAGTCAATATGGAAAAAATAGAATACTATAACTCTATAGTTAATATGCTAATAGATGGTGTTGATTATGAAATAGATGAACATGGGAGAAATATTTTTCTGACGGAGTCTGGGCTCGCAAAAGTTGAAGAGATTATGAGATGCGGCAATCTTTATGATCCAGATAATCTTGAAAGGCTCGCCAGAATCAACTGTGCCCTCCATGCAGAAAAACTGTTGAAGAAGGATCGAGATTATATTGTTAGAAACGGGCGCATTGAGATAATTGACGAATTTACTGGGCGAATAGCGGATAAAAGGCATTGGCCTGATAATCTGCAGCAAGCTGTTGAAGCAAAGGAAGGGATAGTTGACTTATCTAAAGGAAAGATATTGGGTTCTATAACACTTCAGCATTTCTTAAACCTATATCCAAGGTTGTCAGGTATGACTGGAACTGGAAGAAGATCAGCCGGGGAATTGGGAGAGTTCTATGGGCTTGATGTTGTGGTCATACCTACCAACAAGCCATGTATAAGAGTTGATCATGAAGATAGGGTGTTTGCAGACAAGGAATCAAAAAATAAAGCGCTAGTAGAGGAGATAATTAAGGTTAATAAGACAGGTCAGCCTATTCTTGTGGGCACGGATAGCGTAGAATAGTCATACCAGCCTTTGACAATATGCTGCAGGAAATAGATGAAGAGATAGTGAATATTTTTAGCAATGCGGAAGTAAGTAAAAAAGGAATTTTCATTGACGCAGTTGAGTTAAAGGGCCCCTCATCAACCTGGACTTATCTTATGCAAGATAGCCAAAACCAGTTCAGCAGGCTGCCTTTCCTGTTTGAAGCTGCCTCTACCCACATTAAAGGAACTCTGTTTTCATTGAAATCCATATATAATAAAATATTAAAAAAATAATCAACACAATAGGTGAAATACTGAAAAAAACCATATGAATATCAGCAGCATTTAGTATAATATTGTATAAACATATCGTTTATGGTGGCGAATTTTTAGCACTATGCTAGACAATGAAAATTTATAATAATAAGGGAGTGGTATTATGGGGAAGATAAAAATTGGCATATGTCAAATGCATGTTGACCTGGATAAAGGAAGAAATCTTAAGAGAGCTGAGTCTATGATCAGAGAGGCTGCCGCAAATGGATGCGATTTTGTAATACTGCCCGAAATGTTCAACTGTCCCTACGAGAACAAGTATTTTCCCATATTTGCAGAAACCTATTCAGGGGAGACTACCAATATGTTGTCTGATCTGGCGAAGGAACTGGGGATATATATAATAGGTGGTTCAATCCCGGAAGAAGACAAAGGGTCAATATATAATACTTCATATTCCTTTGATAGAGAGGGTAAGCTTTTAGGAAGACATAGAAAGATGCACCTATTTGATATTGATGTAAAGGGTGGCGTAAGGTTCAAGGAATCGGATACATTGGAGTATGGTAATGATGTAACTGTATTTGATACAGAGTTTTGTAAGGTAGGAGTTGCTATATGTTATGACATGCGCTTTCCTGAGCTCATGAGGCTTATGGCATTGGCAGGAGCAGAAATTATTATAGTTCCGGCAGCCTTCAATATGACCACCGGTCCGGCTCATTGGCATATAACAGTTAGAGCAAGAGCTTTGGATAATCAGGTATATTTTATTGCAGCATCACCATCCAGAGATATGGATTTTACCTATCATGCTTATGGCCACTCATGCATAGTCAATCCATGGGGAGAAATAATAAAGGAAGCCGACGAGAAGGAGTGCATCCTTTATGGTGAAGTGGATCTGGATATGGTCCAGAAGGTGAGAAAGGAACTGCCTTTATTGAAACATAGAAGGACTGACATTTATGATATGTATAAGAAATAGATGAGGTAAAGGAGTGAGATTATGTCCAAGCTTTTTACCAGTTTAAAGATAAAGGATATGGAGATTAGAAACAGGATTGTTATGCCTCCTATGTGCATGTACAGCTCTGATAACGAAGGCAAAGCAAATTCATGGCACTTCATACATTATGCCACAAGAGCAATAGGCGGAGTTGGTTTGATTATAGTTGAAGCCACTGCCGTTGAACCTAAAGGGAGACTTTCAGACAATGACCTAGGGTTATGGGATGATTCACATGTAGAAGGACTATCCAAAATTGTTGAAGAAGTCAAAAGGCATGGAGCCAAGATTGGGATTCAGATAAACCATGCAGGGAGAAAATGTGCCGCAAACGAAGAAGTAATAATAGCTCCCAGTGTTATAGCCTTTGATGAGAGCTATAAAACACCTGTTGAAATGACTAAGGATGATATCAAAAATACTGTGAATTTATTTAGAAATGCGGCTTTGAGAGCTTATAAAGCAGGCTTTGATATGATAGAGATTCACGGAGCTCATGGATACTTGATAAATCAGTTTTTGTCACCTTTATCAAATAAAAGAACCGATGAATATGGAGGATCCTTAAAAAACAGAGCAAGATTCTTAAAAGAAGTCATACATGCAGTAAGAGAAGTATGGCCTGCAGAAAAGCCTCTTGGGGTAAGGGTTTCCGCAGAAGACTATGCTGAAGGAGGAAACCACGATACAGACTTGGCTGAAATTATAAATATGGTTAAATCTGAGGGTGTAGATATGGTTAATGTAAGTTCTGGGGCTGTAGTTCCTGTAAAAATGAAAGTCTACCCCGGATATCAGATAAAGTTTGCAGAGACCGTAAAGAAAATCACCGGGTTGCCTGTTATAGCCGGTGGACTCATTACAGAAGCGGTTATGGCAGAAGAAATATTGCAGAACGAAAGAGCTGATATGGTATACATGGGAAGAGAATTATTAAGGAATCCCTACTTCCCTCTAAATGCTGCAAAAGAAGTAAGAGATGAAATAATTTGGCCAAAGCAATATGAAAGAGCAAAATAATATATTAATCTCCTCAAAAATCAGATTGGTTGTTGAGGAGATTTTTTTGTCCAAAATTAATAAAAAACAATAAAATATTAACATAAACTATTGCATCAATAGAAAATATATATTATAATATACCTATACCGGGTATAAGTAACAAACAAATATTATAGAGGTGCAAAATGAGTATTACTATTAACAAGTCAAAGGAGGTATATAAATGAATGTTACAGTCTATTCCACTCCCACATGTCCATGGTGTCATAAGGCTAAAGAATACTTACAGTATAAAGAGGTTAGATACAGAGATGTAAATGTAGCAGCAGATAGAGCAGGTGCCATAGAGATGATTAGAAAGTCAGGTCAAAGCGGAGTGCCTGTGATAGATATCGATGGTAATATAATAATAGGCTTTGATCAAGCCAGAATTGATTCTCTATTAAGAAGATAAAAAAGCAGTGAAACCTTAGATAGCACCCTGAATGTCAGATATAGATGACATTTAGCGGTGTATTTTTTTTAAAAAATCTTGACAATAAATAATATAAACACTATACTGTATATGAACAGTATATACAGTATAGTATTTATACTTAATGTTTATTGGAGGTAAGAGATTGTGAATATAATAATTTCCAATCAGAGCGATAAGCCAATTTATGAGCAAATTACTGATCAGATGAAAAATCTTATAATAAATGGCGAATTATCAGAGTCTGAGCTGCTACCTTCCATACGAAACCTGGCTAAGGAATTACAGATAAGTGTAATAACCACAAAAAGAGCCTATGAAGAATTGGAACGAGATGGATATATCGTAAGCATACCAGGTAAAGGTTCCTATGTAAAACCCCAGAACAAGGAACTGCTTAAAGAGGCCAGAATTCGAATTGTGGAAGATAAGATGGCTGAAGCTATATCTGCAGCAAAGACTATAAATATGTCCCTGGAAGAGCTTCAACAAATACTGAGACTTTTGTATGAGGAGGTATAAAGTATGGAGTCCATACTAGAAATTAAAGGATTGAAAAAAAGCTTCAAAGATTTTAGTCTCAAGGGTATTGATATTACCTTGGAAAAGGGCTATATAATGGGTTTTATAGGACCCAATGGTGCAGGCAAGACCACTACAATAAAACTTATCATGAATCTTATGAAAAAAGATGCGGGAGTTATCAAAGTATTCGGCTTGGATAATGTTAAGTATGAGTTAGACGTAAAGCAAAAGATAGGATTTGTATATGATGAAAACAACTATTATGAAGAACTCACAATATCAGAGATGAAGAGGATTGTGGCATCTTTTTATAAAACATGGGATGATAGTGCTTTCAATAAGTATATAGGAGAGTTTAGATTGCCTTTAAAAAAGAAGATAAAGGATTTGTCAAAGGGCATGAAAATGAAATTTTCTTTGGCTGTAGCCTTATCACATAATGCAGACTTGTTGATCATGGATGAACCTACTTCCGGATTGGATCCTTTGGTAAGAAGAGAGCTATTAGAGATACTTTCTCAGATTATTCAGGATGAAAACAAGGCAGTATTTTTCTCAACTCATATAACCTCAGACCTTGAAAAGATTGCAGATTATGTGACTTTAATCAATGATGGAGAAATAGTATTAAGCCTGGAGAAGGATGAGCTTATAAACAACTATGGGTTGGTAAGAGGCGGTAAGGAGTTACTTAACAATGTAAATTCCAAGGATTTCATCGATATCAGGGAAAATCAATTTGGTTTTGAGGCATTGGTTAAAGATAAAAATCAAACAAGAAAAGCCTATAAGGATAAGATAATTATAGAAAAACCGTCTCTTGAGGATGTAATGCTTTATTATACCAGGAGGTGCAGAAATGTTTAATCTTATTATTAAGGATGTTTTGATACAAAAGAAACAGTTTATATTCGGTATTGCATATTTGGCCTTTGTTTTAGTAGCATTTCAGGGGATGGGTGAAGCCATGTTTCCCATGGGTTTGGTAGCTGTTACGTATATGTTGTCTATGACAGCCTGTGCCTATGAGGAAAAAAACAAGTCGGATTTGCTGCTTAATAGCTTACCTATTAAAAGAATGAGTATTGTAGCTGCAAAATATCTTTCGGTGCTTATATATGCTGTAATGGGAATACTCTCATATAAGGCAATGATCACAATAATTAATTTGCTGAACATACCACTAAAGACATATCCTTTATCTTTAGAAATCCTAATAGGCAGCTTGGCAGCTGTATGTTTGATGACAGGAATATGGTTTCCAATATACTATAAATTAGGCTATATGAAAATGAGAGTTGCTAACTTCGTATTGTTCTTCCTGTTTTTCTTTGGTTCATCCCTTATGACACAGGCTTTGAAATCAAAGCATGATAGCCTATGGGTAAAGGATATTATTAGCTTTTTCAATACCCAAAGTAATATTACAATTGTACTGGTTTTCATAGTGATCATTGTATTGTATATGCTTCTGTCCTTCTCACTATCTGCATGGTTTTATAATAGAAGAGAATTTTAACTTAGTTTAAAGATACACTGTATCAAAAATGATATGGTGTATCTTTATGGGTAAAACTGGACATCATGGTTGCCATATATTAGAATATTATATAGAGAGAAAATCATGAAAGGAGAGATACTATGTTAGAGTTATTGAAAACAAGAAGAAGTATAAGAAAATATCAGGACAAAAAAGTAGAACAGGAAAAAGTAGATGCTATACTAAAAGCTGCTTTAATGGCTCCTTCATCGAGTAATAGAAGATTATGGGAATTCTATGTTGTAGAGGATAAAGAAAAGCTAAGCAAACTATCAAAATGCAGGGTAAGAGGCTCCCAGTTGCTGGAAGGCGCAGCATTGGCCATTGTAGTTACAATTGATGGTGAGCCCTATGATGTATGGATAGAAGATGCCTCCATAGCAGCAGTAATAATGCAGCTTACTGCCCACTCATTGGGTCTGGGAACATGCTGGGTACAGGTAAGGGAAAGGCAGTATAATGAAAGTACTTCAACTGAAGACTATGTAAAAGAAGTGGTAGGAATTTCAGAAAGCGCTAAAGTAGAATGCATCATTGCCATCGGTTATCCCGATGAAGAAAAAGAACCTCATGATGAAGAAAAGTTGCTTTACAATAAAATACATAGATAGAAGTGAGTTCAAAACCCTTCATAGTTTGTTATAGACTTTGAAGGGTTTTTTAATGATATTTATTATAATCATCTACTCTATAAAAAAATGATGTATAATAATACATAGGTTAGAAGGATTTATACTATTTATTTAAGAGGAGTTAGCTTATGAGAGAAATTGATGTGGGCATTATTACTAAGGAAATAGAGAGATTATGCATAGAAGCAAATTATTATCTTCCGCAGGATGTAAAAAAAGCATTGGAAGATGCTGTAGAGAAAGAAGAATCACCTCTTGGTAAGGAAATAATTATAGATATTTTAAGTAATGAGGAAATAGCAAGAAAAAAACTCATGCCAATATGCCAAGATACGGGACTTGCAGTTGTATTTCTAGAACTTGGTCAGGATGTAAGAGTTGTTGGTGGAGATCTATATGAAGCTATAAATGAAGGTGTAAGGCGAGGATATATAAATGGATATCTTAGAAAATCCTGTGTGGATGATCCATTTATGGAGCGGAAAAATACTGGGGATAATACTCCTGCAATAATTCATACCACCATTGTAAAGGGAGATAAGATAAAAATCACATTAGCTCCCAAGGGCGGAGGAAGCGAAAATATGAGTGCTTTGGCAATGCTTAAGCCATCTGATGGAGTGGAAGGGATTAAGAAATTTGTGCTGGAAACTGTGGATAAGGCAGGTTCAAATCCATGTCCTCCCATAATTGTTGGAATAGGAATAGGTGGAACCATAGAAATGACTACCTTGATAGCTAAAAAGGCATTGCTCCGAACAATAGGCGAATATAATCCTAATCCGGTAGTTGCCAAGTTTGAAAAGGAACTACTGAAAGAGATAAATAAATTAGGTATCGGACCACAGGGCTTCGGTGGAAGAATCACAGCATTGGCTGTCCATATAGAAACCTTTCCTGCTCATATAGCCAGTATGCCGGTGGCCATAAACATCCAATGCCATGCAGCAAGGCACAAAGAAACAATAATTTAGTATTATACTGGAGGTAGAGCAATATGACTAAGATAGTAAACACACCTTTAACCGATGACGCAATAAATGATTTATGTGCCGGCGATAGAGTATTGTTAAATGGCATAATATATACAGGCCGTGATGCTGCCCATAAAAGATTGGTTGGTATGATACAGAATGGGCAAGAGCTTCCAATGGATATTAAAGGTCAGATCATATATTATGTAGGTCCATGTCCTGCTAAACCGGGCCAGGTTATAGGATCTGCGGGACCTACCACCAGCGGAAGGATGGATGCCTATGCTGACATACTGATGGACAGTGGTTTGAAGGGAATGATAGGTAAAGGATTGAGAAGCAAAAAAGTAGTGGATTCTATCATCAAAAACAATGGAGTATATTTTGCAGCCATAGGAGGAGCAGGCGCGCTGTTGGCTGAAGCTATAAGAGAAGCGGAAGTCATAGCTTTCCATGATTTAGGACCTGAAGCCATATATAGATTGAGAGTAGAAAATTTTCCTGTTACTGTGGTTATAGATAATAAAGGTAATGATTTATATAAAATAGGCAGAGAAAAGTATAGAATAGGATAGGTGATAATACTATGTCAATCAGAGAAGAAGCACTAAAACTTCATAAGGATAACAAAGGCAAGCTGGAAACAGTAAGCAAGGTTGCCGTACAAGACAGTAAGAGCTTGAGTCTGGCATATACACCGGGGGTAGCAGAGCCCTGCAAGGAGATACATAAGGATAAAGATGCTGTATACGATTATACATTTAAAGGCAATATGGTGGCAGTGGTATCTGATGGCACAGCAGTATTGGGTTTGGGAGACATAGGACCTCATGCTGCTTTACCTGTAATGGAAGGGAAATCAGTATTATTCAAGGAGTTTGCAGGGGTTGATGCTTTTCCTATATGTGTTAATACTACAGATCCTGATGAAATAGTAAAGCTGGTAATGCAGATAGAACCATCCTTTGGAGGAATCAATCTTGAAGATATATCGGCACCCAGATGCTTTGAGATAGAAAGAAAACTCAAAGAGAAGCTATCCATACCTGTGTTTCATGATGACCAGCATGGTACTGCAATAATAGTGCTGGCAGCCTTATTTAATGCTCTGAGGATAACTAAGAAGAAAATGGAGGATCTGGTGGTAGTAATAAATGGTTCAGGGGCTGCAGGTATAGCAATAGCCAAGATAATACTAAATGTGGGAGTCAGAGATATGTTTCTTTGTGATAGGACAGGGATAGTTTATAAAGGAAGAAAAAATGGAATGAACTGGGTGAAAGAAGAAATGGCAGTGGTGACCAACAAAGCTAAAAAAGAGGGAACTTTAGCTGATGCATTGGTTGGTGCAGATGTATTCATAGGAGTATCATCAGCAAATATAGTGACACAAGATATGGTGAGAGCCATGAACAAGGATGCCATAATATTTGCAATGGCAAATCCCGTGCCCGAGATTGATCCTGAGCAGGCGAAAGAAGCAGGAGCCAGAATAGTAGGAACGGGAAGATCCGATTATCCTAATCAGGTAAACAATGTTCTGGCTTTTCCCGGTATATTCAGAGGTGCATTTGATGTGAGGGCAAGCTGCATCAATGAGGATATGAAACTGGCAGCAGCCCGTGCGTTGGCAGAGCTCATATCTGATGATGAGCTCAATGAAGATTATATAATACCAAAACCTTTTGATAAAAGAGTTGCACCTGCAGTTGCCAGGGCTGTTGCACAGGCTGCTATAGATACTGGTGTAGCAAGGTAAAAATTCTCTCATTTTATGCAATTTATTGATAATGAAGAACAATAATTTGAAAGTGCAAATTCATAGTTTCTTATATAATGTAACAAACTATGAATTTTTTGGTGGGAGTGATATTGTGAAAAAAATATTGCGTATTTTAGCATCTTGTTTAGTTGTAGTACTAATCCTCGGAGGATGCGGAGGAGGAGCAAAAGAATCTGAGATAAAGGATGTTAACAAAGATTTGAAAGAAATAGAAAAAGAAGTTGAGGAAAAAATCGCTGAAGAGACCGGTTCTTCAGTTGATATCGATTTGGACATAGGTCAAATAGGAACAAACCTTACTTTGCCTGATAGCTTTCCAGAACACGTAGTTCCTCTCATGGATGATGCAAACATAATAAATGTAAATGATAATAAAGAGGATTCTGCTGTTGGCATAATTTATACAACAGCAAAGAAATATGACGAGTTAGGAAAGTTTTATCAAGAGGTTTTCAAAGATGTGGAAGACTTAAACCAAACTCAATTAGATAATGGTATCATAATGAGCGGCAATAAAGATGGTTATAGGATTGCTATTACAGCGGTAGCAGTAGATGATAAAAGCAGCAGTGTTATGATAGATGTTAACTACTCTGAAGTGGCAGAACGAGATAAACTCAAAGAGTTCCTTACATCAGGAGAGTCAGCTGCTTTGCCAGATGGATATCCCGTGGGCATATTCCCAATTTTGAAAGGTGACAAGGTAACTGAAAGCAGTTATCAAGAAACCGAATATGAGATATATTATAATTTAACATTATTATCAAACATGTCTCCAAAGGATATTATAGCTGGTTATGAAGCTAGTTGGAATGATATACAGATAGATTATAAAAGCATAGGTTCCACTGATTTTGAGTTTAATGGTCAAAGAGGAGATAAATATTCGTTTTATATAAATGGGGAGATAAAAGACAGTGAAGCCAATATAGCAGAATACTGGCTTCAAATACAGGAATATAAATAATAAATAGGCGCAAGGAAAAGGAATTTGCAGGGGCTGATGCTTTCCCCATATCCAATCCACGATTTGGATATAATAAATACTGAAATAAAAAACTCTCTTGGATGTTGAATACTTCCAAGGGAGTTTTTTATGCATCTTTTCTATACAAGCTGACTTTAGAAAAATATTTGAAAATAGTTAATATTATTATATTGACAATAGTGTGTGACGTACAGTATAATAAAATTACAAGGAAGTGATGAAAATGTCTAACTTGGAAGAGATTGTATCAAATCTTACCATGGAACTAAGGAGAGGCACTTTGGTTTTGTGTGTATTGAGCCAGTTGGAAAAAGAACAATACGGCTATTCTTTAGTGCAAAGCCTGACGGAAAGAGGAATGATAATAGATCAAAGCACTTTATATCCTTTGCTTCGAAGATTGGAAAAGCAAGGTTTGCTGGACAGCAATTGGTCCTTGGATGAATCTAGACCAAGAAGATACTATGTGTTGAATGAAAAGGGAAGAAGAGTGTTGAATAGCCTTATAGAGGAATGGACTGACATGAATAATACAATCACAAAGCTTCTCGAAACTAAGAATGGAGATGGGGATAATGAAAGATTGGATTGACCGTTATTTATATGCTGTGGGACAAAAACTACCAAGACTGCAGAGGGAAGACATAAAGAAAGAATTGAAATCTATCATACTTGATGATTTAGATGAAAGAATAGCAAATCAGAAATTACAAAAAGGAGAAGATTACGAAGCCACAGAAGAGGATGTATTTGCTATATTAGAGTCCTTTGGGTCTCCTGATGAAGTTGCAGCAAAATACAAACCAAACAACAGATACCTTATCGGCCCTGAACTATATGAGCTATATTGTCTTTTACTCTATATAGTTCTGGGAGCAGTAGCTTTAGGTATTTCCATTGCCACAACAATTGATATACTAAGCAGTCAGGGCCCTTTTATAGAACAACTGTTTAAACTGCCTATGAATTTAATATCCGCAGCCGTAAGCGCTGTGGGTTCTGTAACTATCATATTTGCGCTTATTCAGCGTTTTGGGAAAGAAGAAGGCATTAAAGGTATTGATCTGAATAAGAATTGGAGTCCTAGAAATTTGGAACCTGTTCCTGTATCTTATGAAGTCATAAAAATGCCTGATACTATAGCAGCCATATGTTTTACAATTATAGCCCTGATTATTTTCAATAGGTTTCCTCATATAATAGCCATGTATAATGTATCCGAAGGAATAACATCAGTAACACCAATATTTAACCTTGATGTATTGGCTGGATATATGAAATACATGAACATACTCTGGATTGGAGCAGTATTGCTAAACATATATAAGCTTAAGGTTGGTAAATGGAATACAGTTTTGCGTTTATCTGAAATAGTTATAGATCTGGGTGTGTTAATTATTGTACTTATGATGACAGGTAATCCTGCTATATTGAATCCTTCTATTAAAGATGCTGCAGTAGGAACCGAAATGGAATTTTTAATGAAGTTAGGTGGAATAGGAACCGTATCCTTTAGAATATTCATAGCTGTTATCTTATTGTTTACAGTTTTCGAAGCAGCTAAGCATATTTATTATTCAATTAAGTCTCATTAAAGAGCAAAAAAGGGGATTTTTCAATCTCCTTTTTTAATTAAACCAACGGCTAATAAAATAGATAACTTGAGGGAAAATTGATATAACGGTTATTAAACGAACTATCTGCAGAACAACAAGATCGGTGCTATACACCCCAATATCCGATGATATAAGAGCCATGTCTGTTGCTCCTGCAGGTGTAGCTGCCAACATAGATTCTTTTATAGGTATTTTGAATGCTTTATTCAGGATTTTGCCAACCACAAAACAATTAATGAAATATCCAAGCACTATGATTATAGAAGGTATAATAATATATTTTAACTCCAAAACATTCTTATAATCTATGCTGCAGCCTATGAAAGCTCCAGATAAGACCTGAGCCAGCCTCTTTGCCCATAGAGGCATATAGGATTTATTCAGGAATATATTTATATAAATTGTACCTATCATAGAAAATAATAGTATACCAGCAGGAATGGCCAATATTTTACCAACCATCCCGCCTGATACGGCTATAGCTATTGTAAATATAAATTTTTTTATATCTACACTTTTCTTTCTTTCTTGAGATAAAACCACAGTCTTATTTTCCGTATCATAGTTCTTATTACCAATGTGGGAAATTATGCTTGGTAATAGCCCTATACATGAAAGCATTCTAATAAATTGGAGAACTGCTACCTTTGGCATATCAGCTCCCATGTCAGCGCTTATTATTGGAATTTCAGTCATGCCGCCGGGCACACAACTCATTAAAGCTGTAATAAGATCTAGAGGGCTTATTAAATATACAATAAAACCTATGAATATATTCGTTATTAACATACCGAGCACCAGAACCAATGATGGCTTAATAAGCTTTTTAATTCTTCTTATATCCTCTTTTTGCACTGAGCACCCAATATAAGCTCCT
Source organism: Lutispora sp. (assembly GCF_041687175.1). Lineage (NCBI taxonomy): Bacteria > Bacillati > Bacillota > Clostridia > Lutisporales > Lutisporaceae > Lutispora > Lutispora sp. The sequence goes on along the minus strand of NZ_JAWLCK010000008.1, from coordinate 32,420 downwards.
GCTAATATTTGTGCTGTATATTTAGCATAACTTGGCATATAAGCCATATCAAAAAAAATATTAAATAGCGCAACTCCTACAATTGCGCCTACCATCATGCCTCCAGGAACTTTAATTTTATAAAACACATATCCACATAATAATCCAATAGCAAATGTTAATACAAGATTAGTCATTTATTATACACACCTTCAGAAAATTGAATCCATAAACAATATTACTATATTTTTATGTATGTTTCAAATAAACTGTTTATGTGAATATGAGAAATACATAATGTAAATTCTAAAGAGCAATATAGTAAAATTAATAAGATATAGTGATATAATTATATAAGGTATTAAAGTTCTGAGGAGTTGAAAAGATGATATATTTTGATGATATCAAAAAATCTAGGGAGAGAATAGAGAAGTATATATACAACACTCCACTGGATTATTCAATATATTTGAGCCGTAGAGAAACAGACACCTCTGTATTTCTAAAACTTGAGTGCCAGCAAAAACTGAAGGGATTTAAAATAAGAGGAGCATTAAGCAAATTGACAAGTTTGGCAGAGGATGATTTAGCCAAAGGAGTTTTGGCCGTATCCTCTGGAAATCATGGAGCAGGAGTAAGCTATGCAGCCAATATGCTGGGAGGAATCAAGGCTAAGATCTATGTTCCTGAGACTATTCCAGGATCAAAATTAGATAAGATTAAATATTTCGGAGCAGAGGTTGTAGCTGTAGGCCAAAATTACGATGAGGCACATGCTGCAGCATTGAAAGCATTGGAGAAAGAGAAACTCACTTTTGTAGATCCTTGTTCAGATGTAGATGTTATAGCAGGTCAGGGTACTATTGCCATGGAAATATTAGAAGCAAATCCTGATATAGATACAATAATAGTACCTATCGGTGGTGGGGGGCTTATAACCGGTATTTCTGTAGCTGCCAAACACCTTAAGCCCTCTATAAAGATTATAGGTGTTCAGCCTGTGGCTTGTCCGGCTATGAAAAGAGCTATGGAAGACCGGGTTTGCTACATAGACTTCCCTTCAGAGCCTTCTATATGCGACGCCCTGGTAGGTGGAGTAGGAGAGATACCCTATAAGATGTCTCGACAATGCATAGATGATATAATTCTAGTGGAAGAAGAAAAAATCAAAGAGGCTGTCTTGTTCTTAATTGAAAAAGAAAAGGTGATAGCTGAACCTGCAGGAGCAGTGGGAGTAGCAGCAGTCATGGCTAATTCTGAATTGTTTACAAATAGGAATGTAGCTATAGTCATAAGTGGAGGAAATTTGGACTTTTCATTGTTAAAGTCTATAATTATATAAGCTATAATTGATAAATAAACTGTCAGGTGGACCGCGGCAGAGGCTTTGTATTGCAAGTGCTTCGGCGATGGAGATGCTATTGATATTTTACTAAACGCCGATAGATTAAAGGCAACTTTAAGAGAATAAAAAGATCAATAAGATAAATGATTGAAAATTAACAATATTAAAACATAACACTTCAATTCTATTTTTTAATATGCTATATTATTCATATATAACCTGATTCATAATGTATCTATGGATTTTATTCCGGATATTAAGTAAAGGTGAATTTATGAATAAAGTAAAACATACCCTTCTTATTGCAGCATGTGTTGCTTTGGCATCTCAGTTTAACCTAAGGCACTATGTCCCAGGCTTCATAATAACGCTTTCTGTAATTTTATTACCTATATTCTTATATAATTATGTAGAGCTTAACCCAATAATAGTTTGCTTAACTACAGGTATAATATCCCCCTTTTTCAGGGGAGTCATTGAATATTTAGAGATTAGAGATTTGATGACTACATGGATTATGGTAGGACCAGATGTTTCTTTCTATTTTGCATATGGGATTTTTTACTACTTAATATATTACAAGGCAGCCCAAGAAGATATTACAAGATTTGCTACAGCAGCTTTTTTCTGTGACTTTTTATCCAATATGGTGGAAATGAGCGTAAGGACTAAAGTTGTGGGTATGAGTATGGATATAATAAGAAATCTGGTGGTCATTGCAGCAATCAGGGCCTTTATAGCTGTGGGAGTAGTAATATCCATAAAGCATTATAGAGCCTTTCTGGCAAAGGTAGAGCATGAAGAAAGATACAGAAGGCTAGTCATGCTCACATCCAGCTTCAAAAGCGAGATTTATTTCATGAGCAAGAATATTAAAGAAATAGAAGATGTTATGAAAAAATCCTATTATACATATAAATTTATATCTGAAAATGATTACCCGGAAGAGTTAAAGCATCTATCATTGGATATATCAAAGGATGTGCATGAGATTAAGAAAGGATATTTAAGGATAATCAGCGGTTTGGAAGAAATATCAAAGGATAAAACAGATGAAACCAGTATGAGTATTAAAGATATAATAAGCATTTTGGAAATAGATACAAAAGATTTTATAAGGCTAAACAAATTGGATATTGAAGCAAGTTTCAATACAAAGACTGATTTTTATGTAGAAGAACATTACTACCTCATGTCTATCCTAAAAAATCTGATAAATAATTCTATAGAAGCTTTGGAGGGGAGAAAAAGAGGTTTTATAAAGCTTAATGTATGTGAGAATGAAGAAGATTATATATTTCTAGTCTCGGATAATGGCGAAGGAATTAAGCTGGGGAACATTGACTATATATTCAACCCAGGTTTTTCTACTAAATTTGATGAAAGTACTGGGAATATCGGAAGAGGTTTAGGTCTTGCGCTGGTAAAGGATTTGACCAATAGTATTTTTGACGGAAGTATAAGTGTCCGCTCCGAAGTCAATAGGGGGACAAGCTTTACCATAACTATTCCAAAAAGTGTTTTTAGGGGAGAGAACGATGAAGTATTATATAGTGGATGATGATATAAATATAGTGAAAATCCTAAGCAATATAATAGAGGATAATAATTTGGGAGATGTAATTGGTTCGAGCAATGATGGAGATACGGCACATAAAGAGATTTTGGCTGCCAATCCCGATATTGTTCTGGTAGATCTCCTAATGCCTAAACTGGATGGCAATACTTTGGTAAGAGAGATTAAGCAGCTAAGGCCGAGCATAAATTTTATAATGGTATCCCAGGTTTCGGATAGTGAGCTTATAACAGAATCCTACAAATCAGGTATCGAGTTCTTTATAAGCAAACCTTTGAATAAAATTGAAGTAGAAAAGGTTGTCAATAAGGTTGCAGAAAAAATCAAGCTGGAGGAAATGCTGAATAAAATAAGAAAAGTTTTTAATAATGTAGACAGCAGGCTAGAGAATATAGAAAAGCCAGATAGAACAAAAGAGATAAAGTATATTCTCAGTATGCTGGGAATGCTGGGAGAAAAAGGTACTAATGACATAATAAATATATGTACATATTTGATTAATATCGAGAAATCTTTTAATGAATGCTCAATGGATGAAATATGTGAGTATTTGAAAGACAATTCAAAAACGGTTAGACAAAGAATGAGACGAGCCATGAAAGAAGGGCTAAAGAATCTTGCTAATACAGGACTCGAGGACTACGGAAATGATTGCTTTCAGAGGTATTCAAATACACTGTTTGATTTTGAGAATGTTAAAGCCGAAATGGATTTCATTAGGGGTAAGAGAAATAGCGGAGGAAAAGTGAATATGGGAAAGTTTATTGAGGGATTAATCTTATTATCAGACAAAGAATATTAAAAATTTTTGAAATATTATGAGTTTTTTTGAAGTTTTTTGAATATTCCGTCATATAGTTAATAAAAGCCTAAGAGCTTTTATAAATAAAGGGAGGGGTATAGATGTATAAAAGATCACTTGCATTATTATTGGTTTGCTTGATGATTCTTACATTAGCTTTTTCAGGATGCTCGAAACCAGCCACAGAGACAGGTTCTGAAGCCGGGGGAGAGACTGCTGCCCCAGCAGATGAAGTAATAAAAGTAGGTTGGATGGGTTCACTGACAGGAGACCAGGCAGTTTGGGGACAATGTGAGTTTGATACAGTAAAGATGCTTTTTGAAGAAATCAATGCAAAAGGTGGAGTATTAGGAGGTAAAAAGCTTGAAGCTATAGGCTATGACACCAAAGGTGATCCTCAAGAGGCAGTTAATGTTGCTAAAAGGCTTACAGGTCAGGATAAGGTTGTTGCTATCATAGGACCTAATGCCAGCGGTAATGCTATACCCATAGCTCCGGTATTGGAAGAGGCAAAGGTACCGGATATTGCAACCGTTGCTACAAATCCAAAGGTTACAGTATTGGATGGCAAGGTAAAACCCTTTAACTTTAGAGTATGCTTTATTGACCCATATCAAGGTGCTGTTGCAGCTGGATATGCATATGATGTACTAAAATTCACAAAGGCTGCAATTTTATATGATGTAGCCGATGACTATTCACAAGGGCTCACTGAATTCTTTGAAGAGTTTTTTAAAGCTAAAGGTGGAACTGTAGTTGCCAAAGAAGCATTCAAATTCGGTGATGTTGATTTTAGACCTCAGTTAAGCAAAATAAAGGATGCAGGCCCTGAAGTGCTGTTCCTTCCAGTATTCTTTAAAGAAGCAGCACTTATAGCAAATCAGGCAAGAGAACTGGGCATAACAGTACCGCTTATGGGCGGAGATGGTTTACCTTCCGAGCAGCTATTTACAATGGCTAAGGATGCGGTACAGGGTACTTACATAGTCAACCATGTAGATTATGATGATCCCGAAGTTCAAGACCTTAAGACCAGATATAGAAATAAATATGGTAAAGAGTTAGAGTTAAACGGATATTTGGCTCATGACGCAGTTGTATTATTGATAGATGCTATAGAAAGAGCAGGATCAGCCGATCCTGTAAAGATAACTGAGGCTCTTGAAACCGCAGATGTTCAAGGTGTTACTGGCAGAATAAAGATAGGAAAGGATACTCATAATCCAGAAGGAAAGGAAGCTGCAATAGTTAAGATAGAAGGAGATAAGTACGTATTCCAGCAGAAATACTCTGCACAGCTTGACTAGAATTATACTTAAATATGTGCATAAAAGGAGAGTATCTCTCCTTTTATGCTATTTAAACAATAAGGGGTGAAGGAATGTCACAGTTTTTACAGCAACTAATTAACGGTCTGTCGATAGGCAGTGTTTATGCACTTATGGCAGTTGGTTATTCACTTGTTTACAGCATTATGAACTTCAGTAACTTTGCTCATGGCGGTGTTATAATGCTGGGAGCTTATTTTGGCTATTATTACTTAACAGCAGCAGGTTTGCCTTTTCCGGTTGCCTTTATTGTTGCAGCCCTGACTACCTGCTTGCTGGCGGTGATTATAGAAAGAGGAGCATATAAACCATTGAGAGAAAGGAAAGCTCCGTTCTTATATTTTATTATTTCTGCCATGGGTACCTCCATATTCTTAGAGAATATGGTAATAGCAACTATCGGTCCTACTTTTAGAACTTATCCTGAGATATTATCCAGGACTCCTATACAGATTGGAAGCGTTTCTGTAGGAAGATTAGATCTGACTATGTTTATTATTTCTGCTATATGCTTGGCACTATTAGTATTTTTTATTGATCATACAAAGATGGGGAAGGCTATTCAGGCAACTGCCTATAATATCAAGGCTAGTGCTTTGATGGGTATTAATACAGATTTAGTAATAATAGTTGTGTTTGCCCTTGGTGGTTTCTTTGCAGGAATTGCAGGAGTATTATTCGGTATGAAGTATACTGTTTATCCTCAGATAGGGATAATAACAAATAAATCATTTATTGCTGCAGTTTTCGGAGGTCTGGGAAGCTTACCTGGGGCGGTTATAGGCTCTATCTTATTAGGAATAATTGAAACCATAACATCAGGATATTTTTCCTCCCAGTACAGAGATCTAATTGCCTTTGTTCTGCTCATCGCTGTTTTGGTATTCAGACCTAGCGGATTGATGGGTAAAGTAACAGAGGATAAGGCTTAGGAGGGAGGCATAATTATGGATTTAAACTATATTTTTGGTATATTAACTTTGGCAGGAATAAACCTGATGTCTGTTTTAGGCTTATCCTTATTGACTGGATTTACAGGAATGTTTTCCTTTGGACATGCTGGATTTATGGCTATAGGCGGTTATACATCAGCTATGATGACAGTTAAATTTGGCTTACCTTTTATACCTGCACTTCTAATAGGCGGATTGATAGCAGCACTTGTAAGCTCCATTATTGGTAAGCTTACACTAAACCTGAAAGGTGACTATTTCTGTATAGCCACACTAGGCTTTGGAGAAGCTATTAGACTAATCTTAGATAATGTCCAATACTTTGGAGGAGCTAGGGGTTGGCCTGGAATACCTCATCATACTCAATTGCTTAATGTAGTTATTATAAATATTGTAGCCATTATTGTTCTGGCGAACATAGTTAGATCAAAGCATGGAAGAAATATGATAGCTGTAAGGGAAGAGGAACTTGCTTCCCAGATAGTAGGAATAAATGTTTTCAAATATAAGCTTATTTCTTTGATGATTAGTGCTGCTTATGCCGGTATTGCAGGAGGCCTCATGGCCCATTATATGACCTTTCTTCAGCCGAAGATGTTCAGTCTTGTCAAATCTACAGAGTTAACAATAATAGTAATATTTGGTGGTTTAGGCAGCATATCAGGAAGTGTTCTAGGAGCTTTGGTTCTAACATCATTGCCTGAGATATTGAGAACCTTCTCCGAATGGCGTTTGGTTATCTATGGTCTATCTGTAGTCATAATCATGATAACCAGACCTAGTGGATTGATGGGAGGATATGAGTTTACTCCCTCAAGTATGAAGAAGCTTTTTGCGAGAATGAAAAATAAGAATAAAGGCCTTCCAAATCAAATGGAAGGAGGAAAGACAGTATGAATATTCTTGAACTGAAAAATCTTACAAAAACCTTTGGTGGTCTTACTGCTGTTGGCAATGTGGACTTTGAAGTCCCCAAGGATGGCATAAGTGGATTAATTGGACCAAACGGAGCAGGTAAGACAACTATATTCAATCTTATTACCGGTGTCTATAAGGTTACTGATGGAAGAATAATCTTTAAAGGTCAGGATATAACCAACATGGAGCCTTATAAGATTGCAGGAAGCGGTATTACAAGAACTTTCCAGAATATAAGGCTTTTTAAGAAGCTGACGGTTTACGAAAATGTTTTAACAGCTTGTCATGCCAATGCCAATTACAGTCTTTTAGAATCAGTAGTAAGGACAATAAAGTGCAGGAAACAGGAAAAAGAGCTGAAGGAAAAGGCTGATAACCTGCTTGAAATTATGGGGCTTTACGATAGAAAGGACCTGATTGCAAACAATCTTCCCTATGGATTGCAAAGAAGATTGGAAATAGCTAGAGCACTGGCCTTAAACCCTGAACTATTGCTTCTCGATGAGCCTGCAGCTGGAATGAACCCAGACGAGACAGTTCAGTTAATGACTCTCATTGCGGAGATACGGCCAAAATTTAACTTAAGTGTTTTGATAATTGACCATCATATGGATTTGATAATGGGAATATGTGAAAAGATAATGGTACTTAACTTCGGATGCAAACTTGCTGAAGGTACCCCTCAGGAGATTCAGAACAATCCAAAAGTTGTTGAAGCATATTTAGGAGTGGAGGGGTAGAGGATGTTAAGAGTTGAAAATCTAAATGTATATTATGGTGGAATTCATGCATTAAAGGGAGTTAGCCTGGATATAGATAAGGGTGAAATAGTGACTATAATTGGTTCAAATGGAGCAGGCAAATCAACCCTTTTAAATGCAATATCAGGGTTTTTGAAGTATAAAGAAGGGTTTATAAACTATAAAGGGGAAAAGCTACCCATAAATCCTAATAAGGTTGTAAAGCTGGGGATCTGTCAGGTTCCTGAAGGAAGATTGGTATTTGCAAATCTAACTGTTGCAGACAATCTCATGCTGGGAGCCTATTTGAGAAAGGATTTTAAAAAGATTAAGGAAGATTTAGAGAAGGTATATACTCTTTTTCCAAGATTAAAGGAAAGAGAGAAGCAAATAGCAGGTACCCTAAGTGGTGGAGAACAGCAGATGCTGGCTATGGGGAGAGGATTGATGAGCGATCCTGAATTAATGCTCTTGGATGAGCCTTCATTAGGTCTTGCACCACTCCTGGTTCAAACAGTATTTGATATCATACTGGATATAAGAAAGATGGACAAAACCATATTATTGGTAGAACAAAACGCATATAAGGCGTTATCTATAGCCGACAGAGCATATGTACTTGAACAAGGCAAAATTAAAATGGAAGGCTCGGCTAAAGAAATAGCTGAAAATCCATTGGTACAGGAAGCATATTTAGGAGCAAAGGTATAATCGTAGAAAAATAATGATACAGTAAAAAACATTGAGGGAAAATGCTTTTATCCCTCAATGTTTCCTTTTAGCCCAATTTCCTCTGCTACCTTTCTCATGCCTTTTATAGTTTCATCTATTACATAGCTAAGGTCCATGCCCAACATTTCAACACCTTTTTCAATAATACTTCTGTCTACTCCAGCAGCAAAGCTTTTTTGGCCCCATTTTTTCTTAACAGATTTTACTTCAAGATCCAGTACACTTTTGCTTGGTCGTAAAAGAGCCGCAGCAGTAATAAGGCCTGTCAACTCATCTGTTGCATAAAGAATCTTTTCCATTCTATGGGTAGGCTCAATGTCAGAGCATATTCCCCAGCCATGGCTGACTATAGCATTTATGTAATCCTCAGGATATCCTTCTTCCTCAAGTATTTCCTTGACTTTGGAGCAATGCTCATCAGGGTACATTTCATAATCCAAATCGTGAAGCAAACCTATGACAGCCCATTTTTCTATATCTGGTTCTTCAAGAACTTCGGCGAAATGTCTCATAACACCTTCGACAGCAAGAGCATGTCTTATTAAGCTTTCGCTTTTATTATACTTTTTTAGGAGCTCGAAGGCTTCAGCTCTTGTAGGTTTATCGTTTTTCATTTTCTGACCTTCTTTCCTATTATTTTTTGCTTATATTAAAATTCATAGTAAACTTAAATGAAAAATTTGTCAACCAGCAAAATATCCATATCATACAACACAAAAATATATATAAAAATGCTAATAATATAATTGTCATCATATATGACAAATATGCTTGGAAAGGAGAGATAAAATGGGAAAGAATAGAAAACTTATTAATCTTGTAATAACTATTTTGGTGCTTTCCTTCATATTTGCTCTTGGAACTGTAAGTTTTGCTGAACCTCCCTGTGAAAATAGAAAAACATCGCCTAAGGAAGAGAGAATTAATAAAGCACTAGAAGGCTTAGTTGAAAAAGGCGTGCTCAAATCTGAAGATGTGGAAAAGATAAATAATTATTTAAAGATTGAAAGAGAAGAAAAAAGAAAAATGTTTGATCAAATGAAGGATATGACTGAAGATCAAAGAAAGGAATTTATAAAGAATTATAGAAAAAACAAAGTGGATATATGGGAAAAGATGGTTAAGGATCAGGTAATCACTCAAGAACAGGCAGATGAAATAAGAAAAGCAATGCCTCATCATAGGCAAAAAGATTATAAGAAGAAACAGCAATAAGGTTTACCGGGGTTTATTCCCCGGTTTTTTTATAATAAATAATTATACAAAGGTGTTGCAAAAATAATTATATGGTAGTATACTAAATATAATATTTTCCGAAATTAAGGAAGGTGAGTCAACCATGTTGACTTTTATATCAGTAAATTTTAATAAGAAGCATCATCACCATCATAGTAAGAGGGCTTGTATCCTAAGCATATAATAATGCATAGGTACAATCCCTGGTTCTGTTTTGAATTTAGGGGTTGTACCTATGATGGTTAAGAGATAAAAATAAAGAAGCCATATAGGTATACCTATATGGCTTCTTTATTTTTATGCAACAATGAAACAGCAAAGGAAAGGTGTAATAAATGCAATATTTGAGAATTGAAGACGAAATAGGTTATTCCAGGAAAAGATATGAAATCAGAAAAAAGATAGAAGATATGTTCTTGAATGAGGGTTATTTCCAGATCGAACCTTCCATATTTGAGGATTTTGACAGGTTTACATACCTGAATAAAAGGATCAGAAAAGAATCAATGGTTAAGGTGATAGGAGGAAGTTCTGAAGTATTAATTCTAAGACCTGATATAACAACCAGCATAATAAAGAGTCTGATACCAAGATGGCAAGAGGGTTTAAAAGTGAAGCTCTTTTACAACTCATCCATTTACAGAAATCAGGAGATAGCCAATGTTAAGGAGATACGGCAGATGGGAATAGAATACCTGGGAGAGGAATCATTGAAAGCGGATAAGGAAGTTATTTTGCTTGCATTAAAGGTATTAAACAGCTTCGACCATAGATTTATTTTAGAAATGTCAAATAGCAAGTACATCAATGGACTATTAAAGGAAATAGACATTGAAGAAAATGATAGAAAGCATATAAAAGATTTGATATATCGTAAGAATAGGCATGAGTTGACAAGTTATATAAGAACTTTAAATGTGCCAAAAAGCATTTTTGATACATTAGCAAATATTACAGATTTGCAGGGTGATATTGAGACTGTGGAGGCAAAATCAAAGCTGTATCACCTTAATGATGAGATGAAGCAAGCCTTGGATGAAATTAAAGTTCTTAATGAACTCATAGAAGAAAAAGGATATAAGAGCAATGTACAAGTGGATATGTCTATGGTCACTGAGCTGGATTACTATGATAGCCTGATTTTTAAAGGATATCTGCCAGGCTCATATAAGGACATAATCAGTGGAGGAAGATATGATTCCTTTACAAAGGTATTTGGAGAGAAGGTTTCTGCAATAGGTTTTTGCATAGATGTTGATGAATTGACAGAAATAAAGTACGAGGAGGTACAGCAAAGTTGGACTTTATAAATATAGCCCTTGCGAAGGGAAGACTTGGAGACGAAACATACAAATTATTGAAAACCATAGGCTTTGGAGAATCAATAGTTCCTGATTCACGAAAGCTTATATTTAAGGACGAGGAGAAAAAAATCAGCTTTATATATGTGAAACCGTCTGATGTGGTCACATATGTACAAAACGGTGTTGCAGATCTTGGGGTGGCAGGCAAGGATGTTATTCTTGAAAGCGACAACGATGTATATGAAATACTTGATCTGGGCTTTGGCAGATGCAAGTTTGCAGTAGCAGGAATAAAGAAAAAGGAGATCTATAAAAAGGATGAGGTGTTGAGGGTAGCTACCAAATATCCCAGGATTGCAAAAAAATATTTTGATGAAAGAGGGCAGAAAATCAAGCTTATAAAGCTTAATGGTTCTGTAGAGCTGGCACCACTAGTGGGGCTTTCGGATGTAATAGTAGATCTTGTTGAGACAGGGAACACCTTAAAGGCCAATGGACTTGAGGTTTTAGAGGAAATGTTTAACATCAGTGCCAAGCTCATATGCAACAGGGTCAGCTATAGATTCAAGTATGACAGGATCAGCAAGCTGATTGAAAGTATTAAAAAATTGGAGGGAAAGTATTGTGAGGATAATTGATATTTCAAATGGAAAGGAATTTTTCAAAAGGCTTCTTGACAGAAACAAATTGGAAATGGATGAAGTTAATAGAACAGTAGATAGAATTTTAAATGATGTGAGGCAGAATAAGGACAAAGCTCTGAAGGAATATACAAAAGAATATGACAGAGTTATGCTGGAGGAGTTATTGGTATCAAAGGAAGAAATGGATGAAGCTATAAAAAATACAAGCAAGGCTTTATTGGAGGATCTAATTAAAGCTAAGGAAAATATAGTAAAATTTCATAAAAAACAACTGAAAACCTCCTACTCACTTTACGAAGAAGAAGACATAATACTGGGTCAAATGGTAAGACCACTGGAAAGAGTGGGAATATATATCCCTGGAGGAAGGGCGGCTTATCCGTCAACAGTACTGATGAATGCTATACCTGCAAAGATAGCCGGTGTGAAAGAAATAATAATGATAACCCCTCCTTGTCCTGATGGCAGTATCAAACCTTCCATACTTGCAGCAGCATCTATTGCAGGAGTAGACAAGATATATAAGGTTGGAGGGGCTCAGGGTATAGCAGCTCTTGCTTATGGCACCGAAAGCATACCAAAGGTGGATAAAATAACGGGTCCCGGTAATATTTATGTGGCCATGGCAAAAAAGAAGGTCGCTGGTTATGTTGGTATAGATATGATAGCTGGACCCAGTGAAATTCTGATCATAGCGGATCAATGGGCAAATCCAAAGTATATAGCTGCAGATATGATTTCTCAGACAGAACATGATGAAATGGCGGCTGCCATACTGGTTACTGATTGGGAGCCTTTAGCATACAAGGTTATGAAGGAAATTGAGTCCCAACTCCAATCTATTGAGAGAAAAGAAATAGTAAAGAAGGCTCTTGAAAACTACGGTGCAATAATTGTTACCAGTTGTATGGCTGAGTCACTGGATGTGGCAAATGAGATTGCGCCAGAGCACCTGGAGATACTTACAAGAGACCCCTTTAATATATATAAAGGAGTGAAAAATGCCGGGGCAATATTTTTAGGTGAATTTTCTCCTGAACCTGTAGGAGATTACTTTGCAGGGCCCAACCATACCCTACCTACCAGTTCCACATCAAGATTTTCTTCACCATTGTGTGTAGATGATTTCATAAAGAAGACATCTTTGATTTACTATAGCAAAAACGCTTTAGAAAGATCAAAGGACTCAATTATGAGGATAGCCGAGGAAGAAGGTTTAACAGGCCATGCAAATTCTATAAGAGTGAGATTTGAGGAGGCAGAGTTGTAATGCAATCAGTGAAAGACAGCATAAAAGGATTAAAGGCTTATAGTACAAATCAGGTACCATTCAGAATAAAGTTGGATGCCAATGAAGGCAAGAACATTTTATTTAAAGATATAACTTCGGAAGGTCTGAGATTCGGAGAGGATTTCTATATCAATTTTTATCCTGATAATGATGCAATGAAGCTCAGAGAAGAATTAGGGTTTTATGTTGATGTGAATCCTGCAAATATAATGGTTGGCAATGGCTCCAGCGAGCTCATAGAGCTGGTTATAAAGACCTTTGTGGATAAGGGCGAGGCAATAATGAGTTTTGTACCCAGCTTCAGCATGTATTCAATATTCAGTCAGATACATTCTGCCAGATTCATAGGGGTGGATAGCAATGAGGATTTTACTGTTGATATAGACCTTTTGATAAAAAGAGCAAAAGAAATAAAACCTAAGCTGATATTATTATGCAACCCCAACAACCCTACTGGAAATTTGATAGAACAAAAAGATGTTAAGAAGCTGCTGGAGCAGACTGATTCTATAGTAGTGGTGGATGAAGCCTATATGGAGTTTGCAGAAGGCTCCATGGTTCAGGAAGTATCGAAATATAAAAATCTGATAGTTCTAAGGACCCTCTCCAAAGCATTGGGTCTGGCAGCCATAAGGCTTGGATATATGATAGCCTGTGATGATATCATTGAAGTGATAAACTGTGTAAGGGCTCCTTATAACCTCAATGCTATAACTCAATATGTGGGTGCTTTGGCACTGAGAAACAAAGATAAAATTCGTGGTTATGTGGAAGAAGTCAAAAGGGAAAGGACATTTTTATGCGATGAATTGAAAAAGCTGCCTTTTAAAGTGTATAAATCCCATACTAATTTCGTGCTTATTAAATCTGATATAAAAGATCTGGGAGAAAGGCTGGCAGCACAGGGGATACTTATTAGAAGTTTTTACGGGGATATGAAACAGTACTATAGAATCACTGTAGGAGACAGAAGTGAAAACGAAGAGCTCCTAAAAACACTGAAGGAGATATTAAAAAATGAGAAAGTTTAAGGTAGAAAGAAATACTCTCGAAACAAATGTAATGATAGATATAAATCTGGATGGAAGCGGAGAAAGCTGCGTAGATACAGGCATAGGTTTTTTGGATCACATGCTCAATCTGTTAGCCTTCCATGGTTCCTTGGATTTGAATATAAAGTGCAATGGAGATCTTAATGTAGACGGACATCACACCTCAGAGGATATAGGTATAACTTTAGGGCAGGCTTTTATTAAAGCTTTAGGCGATAAAAAGGGCATAAAGAGATATGGTGCCTGCTATATACCCATGGATGAAGCTTTATCCAGAGTAGTGTTGGATATAAGCAATCGTCCCTACCTGGTTTTCGATGTGGATTTTAAGTCTGAAAGACTTGGAGATATTAATTGTCAGGACTTTAAAGAATTTTTTAGAGCTTTTGTAAATGAGGCAAGGGTTACTCTGCATTTGAGTGTATTGTACGGGGAAAATGATCATCACAAGATAGAAGCGGTATTCAAGGCCTTCGGTAGGGCATTGAGGGAAGCAGTGCAGATAATAAATGACAGTGTTTCGTCATCAAAGGGGGTTTTATAGTTGATAATATTTCCGGCTATTGATATGAAGGATAATAAATGTGTGAGGCTGACCCAGGGGGATTTTGAAAAAGTTAAAGTATATTCAGATAATCCTGTTGATATGGCTGTTGAATGGGAGAAAAAAGGAGCAGAATTTTTACATCTGGTGGACCTGGACGGCGCAAAGAGCGAAGTATTTATAAATAAAAAGACCATAGAAGAAATTGTAGATACAGTTAATATTCCTGTTCAGGTAGGTGGAGGTATAAGAAGCGAAGAAAGAGTTGAAGAATTGCTAAGCCTCGGAGTAAACAGGGTGATAGTAGGTACCATGGCAATAGAGAATAAGGAACTGTTGAAAAAATTGGTATCTAAATATAAGGAAAGAATCCTGGTATCCATAGATGCAAAGGATGGAAAAGTAGCAACCAGGGGGTGGAAGGTAATAAGCAATGTTGATTCGTTAGAATTATGTAAGGAGCTTGAAGCCATAGGAATAAAAACTATAGTTTATACCGATATAGCCAAGGATGGAATGTTGGAGGGACCGAATTTTCAAATCTATCAAACTCTGATAAAAGAGACGGGCTTAAATATAATTGCATCTGGAGGTATAAGCTCCATGGATGACATAAAACAGCTTTACTCCATGAACATATATGGAGGAATAATCGGAAAGGCATTCTATGATAATAAATTGGATTTTGGGGAGGTCATTAAATGTATAAAATAAGAATAATACCATGCTTGGATGTGCAAAACGGCAGAGTGGTAAAAGGTAAAATGTTTAAGAATTTAGTGGATGTAGACAGCCCTGAAGTCTTAGGCAAATATTATTGTGACCGCGGAGCAGATGAACTTGCTTTATTCGATATCAATGCTTCCTATGAAGGAAGACAAACCACATTGGAATGTGTAAGAAAAGTAGCAAACAATATAGACATACCTCTTTGCGTAGGTGGTGGAGTGGCTAAATTAAGCGATTTTTCAGATATATTAAATAGTGGTGCAAGTAAAGTGGCTGTTAACTCTGCAGCATTGAAAAATCCAGACTTGATAAAGGAGGCTGCTTTAAAATTCGGAAGTCAGCGAGTAGTTCTTGCAATAGATGCTAAGAGAGAATCTGAAAACTCTTGGAGCGTCTATGTAAAGGGTGGGAGAGAAAAAATGAATCTCAATCCTGTTGAATGGGCAATAAAGGCTGTAAAACTGGGTGCCGGAGAAATAGTATTAAACAGCATTGACGAAGATGGCATGAAGAAAGGATATGACATAGAGCTATTGAAGAGGATAACGGAAGCAGTAAATGTACCTGTTGTAGCCTCAGGAGGAGCAGGGAAATTAGAAGACTTTTATGATGCCATAAAATATGGCGGTGCAAATGCAGTACTGGCAGCTTCTGTATTTCACTTCGGAGAGATCAAGATACAAGAACTGAAAAAGTATCTGAAGGATAGAGGAATACCCATGCTTCCGTAACTCGCAACTCGAGACTCATTACAGACTATAGAGGGATACCAAAGGCAATACAAACCAAAATTTCAGGAGGATAAAATGAATATAGATAAAATAATAGAAGAGATAAAATTTGATGATAGAGGTCTGGTGCCTGCAATAGTGCAGGATGTAAACACTAAAAAGGTGCTGATGCTTGCATATATGAACAAAGAATCCATTCGAAAAACATTAGAGGAGAAGCAAGTATGCTACTATAGCAGGAGTAGGAAAGAACTGTGGATAAAAGGAGCAACGTCAGGTAACACACAAAAACTTCAAGGCTTCTACTATGACTGTGATAAAGACAGCATTCTTTTGGTGGTAGAGCAAACTGGAGCTGCTTGCCACACAGGTGAAATTTCTTGTTTTTTTAATGAAGTAATACCTGCAGAAAATGAAGAAACAGATGTACTGAAAGAACTGTATAGTCTTTTGAGAGAAAGGAAGAGGAATCCCAAGGAAGGCTCTTATACCAATTACTTATTTGATAAAGGTTTGGACAAGATACTAAAAAAGGTTGGGGAAGAAACCAGCGAAGTTATAATAGGAGCGAAAAATAAGAACAAGGAAGAATTAGTATACGAAATAAGCGATCTTGTATATCATCTATTGGTGCTGATGGTCAATGAGAATATTTCTATAAAAGACATAAAAGATGAGCTAAGCCAAAGAAGAAAATAATTGGATAATATAACTAATACAACATAATTTATATAATATTAACAAAAAATAACTTGGTAACTAGTGTTTATGATAAAACATTAACAATAAAGAAGGATTTTTGGGAGGTTATAAAGAATATGTAAAACACTATCAAATACGGATGTAGGGAGTTAATACTATGTATAAGATTGCAGTTATATATTCTACCTATCCTGAACTTGAGAAAATTGCTCGTGAATTTACTATTAAGAAAGGCTACCATGTAGAAGTAGCAAATTGTGTCTTGGATAGGGCCGTTGAAGTTGCTAAGGAGTACGAGGCAAGAGGATTTGACATAATAATAAGCCGTGGAGCAACCGGTGCAATGATAGACAAAGCTGTAAAGACGCCAGTGGTAAACATTGAAATCACAAACTTTGATATTATAAAAGCTCTTAATGAGGCAAAGAAGCTGGGCAGGAAGATAGCCTTGTATCTTTTTGACAGAGACTTAAGATATAATGATCTTGATTTCATAAGAGAAGTGCTTAATATCAGCAAAGAGGATTTTGAAATATATTATTTTGAAAATGTATCTGAATTAAGGGAAAAGGTATCAAAAGCCTATTATAATGGAATGGAAGTTGTTGTTGGCATAGGTGCTTATACAATAGAGATAGGTAAAAGTTATGATATGAAGACTATAATGGTAAACTCTCAAAGCGAAGCTATTTACAATGCCTTTATTCAGGCGGAAAATATGATTGATGTAGTATATAAATTAAGAAAAGTAAATAGATTTTTTGATGTGCTAACACAAGAAGAAATTCTAGGGTTGATTTTTTTAGATGACAACAGGGAAATTAAATATATGAGTGATAATATATGTACTTATCTAAAAATAAATCCAAGCCTTTTTATTGGAAGGAAAGTTGATGAAGCTTTCAAGGATATACCACTTTTCAAACCTTTACTAACTGAAAAGAAAAATTATATTTCATATTGTAAAGGTAGTGATTTGTCTGTAAAAGAGATTGCATTACAGAGTGGGGGAGAAATACTAGGCTATGCTATTAAAATACAATATGCTACCTATGGCGATGATGTATTGAGCACCAAAGAACTAGAAGCAAATAATGCAAGGAGTTATGCAAATAAATCCGGATTAAAGGCTAGATACACTTTTGATGACTATATTGGAAACTCGGAAGTAGTTGTTAATCTGATAAATAAGGCCAAAAGTTATAGTAAAACTGATGCTAATATTCTGATTTCGGGAGAAAGCGGTACAGGTAAAGAGGTTATCGCTAACGGAATACATAATGAGAGTCCAAGGAGAGATGGGCCCTTCGTAGCTGTAAATTGTGCCGCTTTACCTCAGAGCCTCTTAGAAAGCGAACTGTTCGGATATGAGGAAGGAGCCTTTACAGGAGCCAAAAAGGGTGGAAAAGTCGGTATCTTTGAATTGGCACAAGGAGGTACTGTATTTTTGGATGAAATATCTGAAATAACATTAGCTGCTCAGGCCCAGCTTCTCAGAGTTATTCAGGAAAGAGTTATTATACGAGTCGGCGGGAACAAGCCTATACCTGTAGATGTTAGAATTATTGCTGCCACCAACGCAAATCTCCCTGATAGGATTAGACAAGGCCAGTTTAGAGAAGATTTGTATCACAGACTCAATGTATTAAATCTCCAGATTCCTTCTTTAAGAAATAGAAAGGAAGATATACCTGTTTTGATAAATCATTTTATCAAAAGACATTTGGGCAACAGAAGTATAGAACTACCAAGTATATTCATGAGAAAGCTTCAAAACTACCAATGGCATGGAAATGTGAGAGAATTGGAAAACTTTGTAGAGAAATTTATTATACTTTCTCAGGATACTAAGGACTATTTTAAACTGTTGGAAGAACTCTATTTTGATTTGATTAATTCTGATATGCAGACTGTTAATGATACTGAAGATAAAATCAGTATTAATATAGGAACCCTAAAGGATATGGAGTTGGAAATTATAGATGTCTTAGCCAAAAAATATTCTGATGATAAGGTTACATTGGCAAGAAAACTAGGTATAAGTAGAACGAGCCTATGGACAAAACTAAAGGAAATAGATAAAATCAATAGCTTTTAATTGATTTATGTTGATAAGAAACCGTGGGATAGGAAGCGGTAACCTTTCCACGGTTTTATTTTACACTTTGAATGTCGAATAATGATGTAAATTGTAGAATAATGTAG
Organism: Lutispora sp.; assembly: GCF_041687175.1. Classification (NCBI taxonomy): domain Bacteria; kingdom Bacillati; phylum Bacillota; class Clostridia; order Lutisporales; family Lutisporaceae; genus Lutispora; species Lutispora sp. The sequence continues at coordinate 13,609 of NZ_JAWLCK010000008.1, read as the reverse complement.
AATGAATTATTGTATTTCATTTTAAATTTTATTACTTTGGCACGGATTATGCAATATATATAGCCAGAAGTACTTCATTAATAAAGACAACATAAATAAAAGCCGGCATATACAGCAGCTTTGTTAAACTAGACTGATTTAAATAACAAATGGCAGATGTTCAAAAAATGAAAGTGAACGTTAAAAAAATGAACAAGGAGTAAACTGCCAATGAAAGGGGTAAAAGATAGTGCAAGTTTCAACACCAATTTCCAATGCACTAATCAAAGAGCTAAAGCCATATGACACTCTTGAAATTACAGGAGTTATATATACGGGCAGAGACGCTGCTTTACCTAGAGTTGTAAAGCTAATTGAAAGCAACAAATTAGATGAACTAGGTATTGATTTAAATGGTACTGCTATATTACACACCGCTGTAAGTGTAGCAGGAATAGGACCTACTTCAAGCAACAAGCTGGATATCGAGAGTTCCATACCTGCTCTATCAAAAGCTGGTGTAAAGATTCACATTGGTAAGGGCAGATTGACAAAAGAAACAGTAGAAGCTTTGAAAGAATATAATTCAGTATTTGCTGTTACACCACCGGTTACTGCTTTGCTAACCTCCACTGTAGTGGAAAAAAAGATTGCAGCTTTTCCGGAAGAAGGGATGGAAGCTTTTCATATGCTTCGTGTAGTAAAATTCCCCATAATAATAGCAATAGCACATGGCAAATCAATTTTTGATAAGTAGGGGGGGATAGTAGATGATTAAATACGATGAAGTTGTAAATAAAACAGCGGAAACCTTGGTTAAGGCTAGCACCACGTTTAGACCAGATCAAATAGAAGCTTATGAAAGAGCAGTTAAAAATGAAGATAATCCCCATGCAAAATGGGTTCTAAATAATATATTGGAAAATGCAAACATAGCTGAAAACAAATTGTTTCCACTATGCGACGATACAGGAATACCCCATGTATTCTTGGAAATCGGTGACGAATGCGAATTGCCTGCAGGCTTCTTTGCAGCTGTGGAAGAAGGAGTAGCCAAAGGCCTAAGACAACTGCCTGGAAGACCAATGGCTGTATTAGGTGATGATAAACAACGAATTAGTCAGTCTGCTGGCTTATCTAGTGACCCTGGAGATTTGGCCATGGCTCCTATTCAGATAAGACATATTCCAGGGAAAAAGATACAATTAACCGTTCTTATGTTGGGCGGTGGACCAGAGATAAGAGGAAAGACACAGAGGGTATTCCACAAGCACTCTGTAGATACTGTACTAGAAGAAATGATAGCATGGGCAAAGGATGGAGTGGAGAAATTAGGTTGCCAGCCTTGTATTCTTGGCTTTGGTATAGGTCGTACCAATGTTGAAGCCTCATCTCTTGCTCTAGAAGCTATGAAAAACGGAAACTTCCTGGTTCAATCAGACATGGAGAAGAAAATTACTGAAGCTGTAAATAAAGAAGGTTATGGAGCTTTAGGACTTGGCGGCAGAACTTCAGTATTAGCTACATTTATAAAAGTTGGTCCTCAGAGAGCCAGCGGTGTTAGGGTAGTTTCTTTGAGAGTAGGTTGCTGCTTTGACCCAAGAAGAGCAACAGTAGTATTTGAGGGCTAATTATATTAAATATAACAAATCATAACAGGAGGCAATACAAATGATAGTATTCAAAAATGGTACAGTTGTTACCGGTGATGGCAAAACATTATTAGAAAAAGGTCATGTAATAGTAGAAGGCAACAAAATATTGGAAGTTACAGAAAAACTTGATCCTTCTGCAGAACAGAATGCTGAAGAAGTAATTGACTGTACAGGGAAGGCAATACTTCCAGGCATGATAAACCACCATCAACATGGAGTTACATTTGGACCTATATTTGCAAGTGGAGCAGAAAACTACGGGAAGGAAAGAATTCTTGAGCTGTTAGATAGAAACCTGCTTCAGGGACATACAACAGTTATGAATGTTGATGGATTTGTAACTATGGATGAAGTGGAAGAAACACAGAAGCATCATCCAATCAGAATCAAAACAGCTACTACTCATGCTCCAATAAATCTTCAAGCTGGAATGCTTTGCGATGGTAAGGGATTGACTGAAAAGCACAAGAAAATGACAGTTGAAAAAATGCTGGAAGATGGTGCTGTATGTATAGGTGAAGTTGGCGGAGGCCATACATTAGGCGGTGGAGGACAGGACTATCTTTATATACCAAGAGCAGTTAAAAATGAGACAGGAAGAGATATAGATTACCTCCAGGCAAGAGCTATGAAGCTTTCTGTATTGGGAAGATATATAGAAGAATCATATTATGACAGGGATAGAGTAGCTAAAGCATTGAAAGAACACAACCTGGACAGCTTCCTGACCCCTGAACAGACTAGAGATATAGTTTACCGTACTACACTTGCTTCAGTAAAAGTTGCTTTAGATGGATATATGGAAGCAGCAAAACTAGCTAAAGACTTGGATGTACCATTAATGTGCCATAATGCTCCTACATCAATGAAGATAGTTCATGAAGTAGCAAAGATGGGAGTTAAGAACTTCATAGCATGTCACTCAAACTATTTATTCACTAAAGAGGAAGCTATTGAAAACACCAAGTTCCTAAAACAGTTCCCAGGTGTAATCATTGACGCAGCAGTACATGATCCATTTGGAGCTAAGAGATTGGTTGCAACACCAGAAAATCTATTTGCATTCTATGAAGAAGACCTGATAGATATTATTTCAACTGACTTTGCAGCTGGAAGCTTTAACTCAATGCTTGAAGCTATAGAGCATGGTGTTGAAAGAAATCTTGTAAGCTTGCCTAAGGCAGTAGCTCAGGGAACAACGAATGTAACAAAGGCATTGCCGAGAATCGCTCCGAACTTAGGTTTACTGGCTAAAGGATATACAGCTGACATATTAGTAACTGCTTATCCACAAGTATCGAAGGTTGAAAGAATCTATATAGATGGCAAATTGGTTGCCAAAGATGGCAAGAGGATTAACTAATTAAAATAATAAAAAATATATCCAACTAATAAACTAACCAAAATAAGAGGAGGAAGACAACATGTTAGTAAAAAAAGTAATATGCTCAGAAGGTTTAACCGGCTTCTACATGGATGACAAAGAAGCTATCAAAGAAGGAGCCAAATCAGACGGTTTTATTTACAGAGGCGAACCTAAGACCCCTGGTTTCAAAACAGTAAGACAGCCTGGACAAGCAGTATCAGTTATGTTTGTATTAGAAAATGGTGACATAGCATATGGAGATTGTGCTGTTGCTCAATATGCTGCAAGTGGCGGAAGAGAAGTGCCAAACACAGCTCAAAAATTAATAGATATCATCAATAAAGAAGTAGTTCCATATTTTGAAGGAAAAGACATTAAAGAATTCAAAAAAACTGCTGAAGAATTTGACAGAAAACTGTTCAACGGCGTTAGATTACCTGCACCAATCAGATATGGTGTAACTCAGGCAATATTGGAAACAGTAGCTAAAGAACAGCATTTAACAATGGCTGAAGTTATAGCTAACGAATACGGACTTGAGTTGGAATTAAAACCTGTAAGAATCAATGCACAATCAGGTGACGAGAGATACACAAATGTTGACAAGATGATCTTAAAGCAGGTTGGCATGATGCCTCACGGATTAATAAATAATGTAGAAGAAAAGCTAGGCAAAAACGGTGAGATATTCTTAGAATGGGTAAAATGGGTTAAAAACAGAATTCAAGACATTGGCGATCCAAACTACAAGCCTGTAATGAGATACGATGTATATGGATGTATAGGCAAGGCATTTAACAATGATTTGGACAAGGTTGTAGATTATTTGATAGAAGTAGAAAAAGCATGCGCACCATATGAAGTATTTATAGAAATGCCTATAGACTTAAAATCCAATGATGAGCAGTTAAAAGGAATGAAGTATCTCCGAAGAAAATTGGACGAAGCTGGTTCAAAGTTGAAATTGATAATAGACGAGTACGCAAATACCTATGAAGAAATCGTACAATGGGTAGACGCAAAGGGTGCGGATATGATACAGGTAAAGACTATCGACCTTGGCGGAATTAACAACATAGTTGACGCAGTTTTATATTGCAAAAAGAATGGAGTATTGGCATACCAAGGTGGTACTTGCAACGAGACAGACAAATCTGCACTAGTTTGTGTTAACTTGGCAGTTGCAACTCAGCCTTTCGCAATGGCAGGTAAGCCAGGAATGGGTGTTGACGAAGGCGTTATGATAGTAAACAACGAACAGCAAAGATTGCTTGCACTTCTTAAAGCGAAGAAAGAAGGCTTAATTTAACTAAGAGGAGATTGGTAAATGATACAGGTAGATTTAGATAAATGCAAAGGTTGTAAAATATGCGAGAAAAACTGTCCTATTGAGGCAATCAAGGTCATTGACAAAAAAGCTCAGGTCAGCGATGAATGCGTAAACTGTAAAACATGCATAAAGCTATGCAAATTCGATGCTCTAACAGAAACTAAGCCACAAAAAGAAGTGCTTCTTTGCACAAAATGTGGTGTTAAATGTGAAATCCCCAATGGTTTATTTGGTGCTTGCAAAAGATTCATAAATGACAATGGGGAATTGGTTAGAAGCAGACCCTTGCAAATACCTGAAAAGACACCTGTAGATACGGAAAAAATAGCTATCAGCAAACCTCTTGTAACAGCAGTGGGAGCCGGAGCCAGCTATCCGGATTACCATCCGGCTCCCTACATTGTTCAGGAAAACATCAATGATTATGATGTTGTTACTGTAGTTACTGAAGCTCCCGTATCCTATAGCTCCATGATGGTGAAGATTGATACAAACTGCCATATAGGCGATGAAGGAGCTCTTGTAAGAAGAGATGGAAAGGTTGTTGGTATACTAACAACTGAACAATATGGATCACACATTCTCATCATCGGTGGAGTAAACAGGGTTAAAGGTCCTGATGGAATGTTAGTTGTTAAGACGATGACCCAATTAGGAAATAAGGAAAAAGTAGATTTAAAAATTGATAATGGTGTTTCCTTGGAAATTCAAGTGGGAGAGGCACCCATAATCAATGGAGAAAAAGATGACAAGATGAGAGTGGGATGCGGCGGTGCGTGCTGCGGACTATTTGCAAAACATCTGGGCAAGTTGGTTGATGAAGCCATTATATTAGACCATCATATTACAGGTTTGTTTACAAGACATCCTGCAGGAGCAGAACAACTTCCTTATAGCGGTGTAACACCTGTTGGAAGGTTAGCAACCCCGGGTAGATACTTCTTCGAACATGGTGATGGATGGGGCGGAACAAATATCAAAGAACCAATTGAAGCTATCAAATCCATTGACATGAATTATGCAAAGCCTGGAATGAAAATATTGGTAGCGGAAACCACATGGAGAAAAGTAGCATTATTTGAAGTGAGTGAAGAAGGTAAGCCGGTGCAGATCCCTCTCACAAAGGAATTAGAAGAGTTTGTAGCTATGGCAGCTAACAATTGTGAAGACAGTCGTGTGTCTGCAATGTACTATGCAGGAGTAGGTGGCAGTGCAAGAGCAGGAGTAACCGTTGACCCAATAAAATTGACTCAAGCAGTTCATAAAGGAGATGCTGTTCTGACAATAGCAGGCGCTCCAGCATATGTTATGCCGGGTGGAGGAATAACCTTCTTGGCAGATGTAGAGAAAATGGTAGAAAAGCCGTTTAATTATACAGCATCACCTGCAGTGTTGGCTCCAATTGAATACACCATAATAAAAGAAAAATATGCAGCAATTGGAGGTCACATTAAAGCTGTTAGAAAAATGGAAGATGTCCTAAAGGAAAACCGTTATCAGATGGTTAGGCTATAACAACTATATAAGAAGGCAGGTGTATGTGTAAATGCTAAAATATTTAGCTAACATCAAAAAAGAAGGACAGAAGCGAAAACTTACAGGAAGGGATAAAAAAATAATCAGTGTCATAGCGATAGCAATGTCGCTGTATCAGCTTTGGCAGAGCACATTCTCTAGCATTCAGCCACTGCTTCATTACTGTATACATTTAACATTTATTCTAGTGCTAGGATATATGCTTTATACACCCTATGAAGGCTGCGACAGGACCAAGGTTCCTAAGTTTGATTATGTGCTGGCAATATTGGCAGCATTATCCGGCATATATTACGCAACTCAGGTGCCTAGATATTTGCTTAGATGGCCTCAAGTTGATCCATTAACTACGCTAGATGTTATAGCAGGTATAATCCTTGTTCTGTTTGTTATAGAATCCACAAAAAGAACAATGGGCATGGTTTTACCATCTATAGGTATAATATTTCTTCTATATGCGTTGTTTGGACATTTAATTCCTGGAAATTTGGGACATAGACAGATATTGCCTATAGATGTTCTGGATCAATTGGTATTCACTACAAATGGTATATTTACTTCACCTATTGTAGTTGCATCTACTTATGTATTTCTGTTTGTATTGTTTGGATCTTTCTTTGCAAACTCAGGTGCTGGAGACTTTTTCTATAAGTTCTCAATGGCAGTAGCTGGAAGATATACAGGTGGTGCTGGTAAAGTTGCTGTAGTAGCCAGTGCATTATTTGGAACAATCAATGGAAGCCCCACAGCTAATGTTGTTACTACTGGTTCCTTCACTATACCAATGATGAAAAAGATTGGATATGATCCATTATTTGCTGGTGCTGTATCAGCTGTTGCTTCAACAGGTGGTGGAATACTGCCTCCAATAATGGGAACAGCGGCATTCTTAATGGTTGAAATGGCAGGAATTCCTTATCTTGAAATAGCGGTTGCCGCTGCGCTGCCTGGTATACTGTATTATCTGGCACTTGGTATGATGGTACATTTCAGAGCAAAGAAATTGGGATTAACAGGAGTTGATCCAAAGGAACTACCCCCAGTAGGAAAAACATTAAAAGAAGGATTTCCATTTATCCTTCCTCTAGTAGTTTTAGTAGCAATGCTTATGAAAGGTTATACTCCATCATTGGCAGCTGTTGCTGGAATAATAACAGTAGTTGCTGCCAGCTATTTCAGAAAAGAAACAAGAATGTCCTTGCAAAGTATACTAAAATCTTTGGAAGATGGAGCTCTTCAAGCAGTTATAGTATCTTTATCCTGTGCTATTGCCGGTATAGTAATCAATGGATTGATGATAACTGGCTTAGGTGGTAAGATTGCCAGCCTTGTTCTAAGCATAGGTGGAGGAAGCATACTTGGTGCATTGTTGATAACTGCAATATTATGCACAATACTGGGAATGGGTATGCCTGTTGCAGCAGCATATGCCCTTACAGTATCATTGGCAGTACCTTCATTATATGAACTTGGAATAACTCCAATGGCTGCACATTTGTTTGTAGTTTACTTCTCAACATTATCAGCTATCACACCACCAGTTGCAGTTGCAGCATATGCAGCAGCTGGTATAGCGGAAGCCAATGCATCTAAGATAGGCTGGTATGCCTGTTGGATGGGTATAGTATCCTTCATAGTACCATTCATGTTTGTATTCCAGCCAGCGCTATTGCTTGATGTAAATAACTTCGGACTTGACACAGTATGGGTAATGGCTACAAGCATTCTTGGAGTTATATCTATAAGCGCAGGAATGGAAGGTTGGCTTAAGAATAAGGTGGGCATGGTTGGAAGGGTACTTTTATTCATAGCTGGTTTGATGATGATGTACCCAGAATCCATTACTGACTATATTGGTCTAGGTGTATTTGCTGTAATATTCGTTATGCAAACTGTAAAAGCCAAATCAAAAAATAGCAGTTTAGCTAGTTAAGCTGTTATTATATAAAGGCTTCAATAAAAAACATTTAAAATCATTGAAGCCTTTAATGAAATGCATGTTTACTATGCATTAAAATCAATTTATGAAAGGGGTATCTTATGAAAAACAGATTCACAAAAGTCACAAGTTTGATTATTGCCATTATCATGGTAATGAGCCTGATCACTGCATGCTCAGGAGGAGGTCAAGAGAAAGCACCAAACGAAGGTTCACAGCAAAGCGGTGAGTTTAAGGAACCTGACAAGCTAAATGTTACTATTGTTGGTGGCTCTATCGGTGGAGCTTGGGCTGCTATCGGCGAAGGCGTAGGAGAAGTTATAAGAAGAAGCTATGCTGGTTCCAACACTGCCTATGAAGTTGGACAAGAAGCTGCCAATCTTGCATTGGTTTCAGCTGGAAAAGTTCAATTAGGTATAGCTCATACTGGTCTTATAAAGATGGCTTCAGAAGGACAGGCTCCTTTTAACAGAAAGATGGAAAATCTGAGAGCTCTTACAGTATTATACGGAGAAGCAGCAGAACACTTCCTGATAAAAGCTGATACTGGAATAACAAGCTTTGAAGATTTGAAGAACAAAAAATATCCCTTAAAAGTAAACTTTAATACAGCAGATTCTTTCATGGAAATAGTAGGTAAGAAATGTCTTGAAGCTAATGGTATAACCTACGAAGATTTAAAATCATGGGGCGGAGCAGTTGATTTCATGTCAATGGGTAATTCAATTGACTTGATGAGAGATGGAAAACTTGAAGCATACAGTAATGTAATTCAGGTTCCTTCCAGCCACATAGTTGACGCTTCAACAAACTTAAAGCTCAATCTTCTTCCAATGACAGATGAAGCTATTGAGAAGGTAAATGCGGAGCTTGGTACTTATAAAACAACTATTTCTAAAGAGAAATACAGCTTCCTTAATGAAGATGTACCAACAGTAGCTGCAACAGTTGTTTTGTTTGCAAGCACTGACCTTACAGATGGAGAAGCTTATGCTATTGTAAAAGCTATTGATGAAAACATGGACTACTTCAAGGGTATACATGCATCATTGGGAGATCTTACTCTTGAGAAGATGACAGAAGTTGCTCCTGTGCCATTACATCCAGGTGCAGAGAAGTACTACAAAGAAAAAGGAGTTTTATAATAAGAATAATAAAATTTGGGGCTCTATTACCTGACCTGATGGTTTAGGCCCCTTAATTTCAATCTATTTGGAAGGGATCTGGATTTGTCTTGGAAAACAAGTTTAATGTAATAAAAGAAGGAAAAGTATTGGTAGATCATGGACCCATAACCATGGTTATTGAGGCAAGACTTAAAGGCCAGCCATATACTCATGCTGCTATAGCAGGAGCATATGAAGCAATAGAATTACTAGATAAGCTTTCAAGCCAATTATATGTAGCAAAGAAATATATTAAAGACATAGCATTTGACAATAGACATGAATATCCATTAGTTCTAAAAAAAATGATTGAATCTGTAGAGCTTTTAGAAGAACCAGACTTTACACCAATGGCTTCGGTAGCTGGGACTTTTGCAGATATGGTTAAAGCAAAGGTATTTGAAGCAGGAGCAGATTACGCGTTAGTCAATAATGGAGGGGACATATCATATCAGATACCAGATACAGAAGAGCACATGAGGATTGGGGTAATAAGTGATCTATCCAATAGCAGACCAACGCATGTCATCAAAATTAACGCAAATAGTGGAATAAAAGGAGCCTGCACCAGTGGTTTTGGAGGCAGGAGTTTAACAAAAGGAGTTGCTTCCTCGGTGACAGTGTTGGCGGCTTCAGGGAGCTATGCAGACGCTGCAGCTACATCAATAGCAAATGCTACAGACTGCCAGGACCCTTCCATAATAAGATGTTTAGCAGAAGAATTGGATTATTCAACAGACATAAGAGGTCAATTGGTCACCAAGCACATAGGAGATATGGAAAAGTGTAATATGGAAACTGCAGTCAGGAATGGTTTGAAGAGAGCAAAAGCACTGTATGATAAAAAAATGATACTAGGTGCTGTAATATTTCTCAAAAATTATATGGCTGTTTATCCCGAGGAACCAACAGATTTCACTATCAGTGCAATATACTAAACAAAACTATATATACGGAGGTATATGCATGAAAAATGATTGTTCATATATAGGATGTAAACAAGAATTTATAGATGCTAAGGAAAAAGTAACAGGAAAAGCTAAATATTTGGACGATATGACTTTGCCTGGTATGCTCTACGCTAAGATTTTACGTTCTCCACATCCCCATGCCAGGATATTGAGCATAGATGTATCAGCAGCTGAGGCACTTCCGGGAGTTAAAGCAGTATTAACCGCCAAGGATTGTCCCAATAACAGATTTGGTTTGGAAATTACTGATGTAACTATGCTAGCCACAGATAAAGTCAGATATGTAGGAGATGAAGTTGCAGCTGTAGCAGCAGATACTGAAGAAATCGCAGAAGAAGCTATAAAATTGATAAAAGTTGAATATGAACTATTGCCAGTTGTGGATGACCCGGAAAAAGCAATGCAGCCTGGAGCACCTTTGGTTCATGAAAATGTAAAAAATAACATTGCAAAAGAATATCACCTTTCAAGAGGTAATGTAGAGGAAGACTTTGCTAAATGTGATTATGTGTTTGAGGATGAGTTTAGTACTCACAGAGCATCTGGATGTTATATGGAACCTTTTGGTGCTATAGCTAAATGGGAAGAAAATGGAAGGCTTACAATTTGGACTGGTCTTCAATCTGTATTCCAAGGAAGAAATGAGATAGCCAAAGCACTAGGAATTGATCCAACAATGATTACAGTGAAATCACCCTTTGTTGGTGGTGGTTTTGGAGCAAAAATATGGATTAGAAATTTTCACCCAATAGTAGCAGTACTAGCTAAAAAGGCTAATGCACCCGTTAAGTATGTATTGACAAGAGAAGAAGAAATGCTTACTACCAGACCAAGAGTAGCACCTAGAATAAAGTTAAAATTAGGTATGATGAAGGATGGTACTCTTGTAGCAAAGCAAGCTACAGTAATTGCTGATAATGGCGCCTACAGTTGGGCTGCTCCCAAAATATTGCTCAATCTGTCAATGAGAACAGATTGCTTGTATAGATTTAAATCTACAAAAACAGATTCTTACTTGGTATATACAAATCTTATACCCACAAGTGGTTTTAGAGGTTATGGAAATAGTCAAATGCACTTCGCTTTGGAATCCTTTATAGATACTTGCTGCAGAAAAGTAGGTCTTGATCCTGTAGAAGTTAAGCTGAAGAATGCAGTACAGCAGGGAGATTTGACTCTACATGGATGGAAAATAAAAAGCTGTGGTCTTAAAGAATGTATTGATAAAGCACATAAATATATTCAGGAAAACAGATTGCCAAAAGAAGATCAAAATGGACGAATAAAGCGTGGTATTGGTGTAGCCTGCATGACTCACGTTTCGGGAAACAGAGGAGGAGACAAATTTGACGGCTCTTCTGCAATGATACGTATACATGAGGATGGAAAAGTATTTGTCTTTTCTGGTGAAGCAGATCTGGGGCAGGGTTCAAGAACAGTATTTGCTCAAATAGCTGCAGAAGTTTTGGGAGTAAATATATCAGATATAACTGTTATGCCTCTCGATACCGATGTAAGTCCATTTGGACTAGGTACTTACTCAAGCAGAGTAACAACTGTCGGAGGAAAAGCAGTATATCTAGCTGCACAAAAAGTAAGAAAACAGGTAATTGAGTTTGCTTCCAAGAAGTTAGATAAACCAGAAGACAAGTTGATTATAAAGAATGGCAACATAGTATTTACAGAAGATGAAACCATTAGTATAACTCTGAAAGAGTTATGTAACTTAGGAATAAGAACAAGAGAAGCCATACCCTTTACTGCCTATATAACATATGATCCACCGACTGAGGGTACAGACGCCAACTTCTACGGAGATTATTCCAGCGCTTACACATATGGAGCACACGGTGTAGAAGTAGAAGTAGATACAGTAACAGGACAAGTAAAGGTTCTTAGAGTAGTTGCAGCCCATGATGTGGGAAAAGTTATAAATAAGAATGGCGTAGAAGGCCAAATTAATGGCGGTGTTGCACAAGGTATAGGTTGGACATTATATGAGAATATGGTGTTCGACAATGGCAAACCTCTTACAAATGGTCTTAAGAACTATATATTAATGACAATAAAGGATATGCCTAAAATTGAAAGCGTAATAGTAGAAACTAATGATCCAATAGGACCTTTTGGTGCCAAAGGTATCGGTGAGCCAACACTCATACCAACTGGTCCTGCAATAGCAAATGCCATTGAAGATGCAGTAGGAGTAAGAATAAAGGATCTACCTATAATGCCTGAAAATGTATTCTGGGCTATCAATGAAAAGGGGGATAAGCAATGAAGGTTGAGAACTATTTAATACCAAAGACCACACAGGAAGCAATTGGTTATCTCCGCCAATATTCCGGGGAAGCAAAAATAATTGCTGGGGGCACAGACCTGATGCTTTGGCTAAAGGAAGGAAAAGTTCAAGCTAAGGCTCTCATAGATGTAACAGAGATAGATGATTTGAGACATATTACATTTACAGGAGATAAGCTGATCATAGGAGCCGCCGTAACCCATGCAGAAATTGCCGCTAATAAAGACATACAGGAAAACTTTTCTTCTTTATCAGATGGTTGCAGATATGTGGGTTCTCCCCAGATAAGAAATATTGGAACTGTAGGAGGAAATATTGTAAGCGCTCAGCCTGCTGCTGACTCAGTAATTCCTCTTATAGCTTTAGGAGCCAGATGTGAAATATTGACACAGGATGGTATAAAAGAAGTATTGCTGGAAGAACTTCATGAAGGTGTAGGCAAGAGTAAGATAGATAGCACAAAAGAGATTCTTTTAAGGATTATAGTAACAAAACCTGAAAGAAAATATGGTACTGCATTGACTAGATTTGCTGCTAGAGAAGCATTGGCTTTACCTATGGCTAATGCAGCAGTAAAGTTGGAAGTGGAAAATGGTAAAATCAAAGATGCCAGAATTGCTATAGCGCCTGTGGCGAAGACTCCTTTCAGACCTAAGAGCGCTGAAGAATACCTGGTAGGTAAAGATATAAATGAATCAGATATAGCAAAAGCTGCTGCAAAACTTGCATCACAGGAAGCAAATCCAAGGGATAGTTTACTGAGAGGTTCCAGCAAATACAGAAAGGCATTAGTAGAAGACCTGGTGAATAAAGCACTTGATATTGCAGTAACAAATATACTGCAGGATGTGGAGGTGCAATAATATGATGACTTTAAGCTTTAACTTAAATGGTAAAGAGACTAAAGTTGAAATAAACCCATGGGATACATTAGCCAATGTACTGAGAAGAAATTTGATGCTTACAGGTACAAAAAAAGGTTGCGAAGAAGGTGAATGCGGAGCTTGCACAGTTTTGCTTGAAGGGAAGCCGGTAAACTCCTGCATAGTACCTGCTGCTAAGGTACAGGGCAAAAAAGTTGTTACCATAGAGGGATTATCAGATAATGGAGAACTTCATCCAATACAGGAAGCTTTTATAGAAGCTGGCGCAATTCAATGCGGTTTTTGCACTCCTGGTGTAGTTCTGTCAGCAAAAGCCCTATTGGATATGGATATAATGCCAAGTGAAGAAGAGATTAAGCAAGAACTTTCTGGACATTTATGCAGATGTACTGGTTATGTACAATTCATTGAAGCTGTTAAATTAGCATCAGCTAAACTACAGAAGAAAAACTAACGAACTAAATATAATGAATTCTTTCAT
>NZ_JAWLCK010000007.1:0-59032 GCF_041687175.1 Lutispora sp. | reverse complement strand
GCCAGGATCAAACTCTCATTTTAATATATTTCGCAAGCCCCATGTATTCCTTATGGGTCTTGGTACTTGGCTTCCTATTGGCCCATTGGCCTATCAGCCTATTGGCCTATTAATCATCGTTTAATCCTACTCAAAAGAATTACATCTATCTAGTACTGTTTAGTTTTCAAAGTCCATGTCTTTTGTCTGCGCATCGCGCCGACTTTTATATACTATCACGCATAAATGAAACTGTCAATATGTTTTTAGTTTTTTGTCTTCATCTGTCGTTACTTATTAAGCTCATGTAGTCCACCTAAAACATGTTGTCAATATGCTGTTTATGCTTTTCGACATTTTTGTTTCATCGCTGTGATGTGTGTCCTACCGAAGCAGGAACTTTATCTTATCATGTTTCATTCCAGGTGTCAAAAGGTAATTTTTACTTATGTTTTTTTCTAATATCCTTCGGTCAAATCCCTCAAGTTGACAGTTCAGGTATGTGTCTTAGATCATAATTCATTCAAGCTTGGTTCTCAAGTTTTTAATTTTGTAATGCCCCGCTCTCAGGCAGGAAGTTTATCTTATCATCTAATATACTAGTTGTCAATATATCGCTTGTTGCTAATTTCTTCATCTACAGTTACTTAGTTTGTAAACGGCCCTTTTAATTTTTTATAGTATAATATAATTTTTAAAAGTCATCAAAAAATCAACATCAACATTTTTTTATTCATGGTATACTTAGCAATAGCTTATTCCAAAAAGTGATTGATACTATCTTTGGGCAAATTAATATAACTCTCAGGTACATCGCCTACAATTATTGTTTCTGATACAGGTATGTTTGTTGATACATCTATTTCATTTCCTGCGAAAGGAACGACTATCTGAACCTTTGTGTTTACCTTAAGATAAATTTTTAGTCTTGTCTGATTTATGCCTGCTTCTGAAAACTCCGTTGTAAAGTTTACATTTACAGAACCCGCTGGTTGAACTTTAATGTTTATTTTAGGCCCTTTATCTGCAAAAATCTGGCTGCCAAACACATTACCTATTGAAATATACAAATCCTTAGCAGCTATGTTTTCTAACTCCTTTTGAATTGATAAGGACGTTTCTACAGCTATTCTATTCATCTCAGAAGTGTTTGCCTGTACCATTGTCACTCTACCCATATTATCAGTCTGAATGTTAACTAAATTACTAAAAGCGTCCATTGCTATTTTTTTACTCACTGCATCATTAATAGCTTGTGTAGCAAATAGTCTTGCTTTTATTTCAGACATAACAATTATTTTGGGTCTAATATTATTTTCTACATATATATATAAATATAGCATAAGAAAAGATAACAAAATTGTAATAAAAATAAAAACAGGTTTTCTTTTTCTAGGTGAAAATTTATTATGCCATCTCATTATTACACCACCATATTTGATAATAATTGCTTCATATTAATATATGAATAAAACAGCATATCCAATGTTTTATTTATTTAAGATTGACTTAGAACTATTTTTAAATATATTCGTCAAATACCTAAATAGAAGCCTTATTTGATAAGATTTCATCAATATGGTATAATTGGTCTGTTAAAATCTCTTACCGTTCTTTTTAATCTACTGAGGAGGTATAAAATGAGTACCGAGGAAACTAAACCGAATTCAAATAAACCATCAAAAAAGAAAAAAAAGAAATCTTTAAATAAAGTTTTAAAGATGATTGTTATCCTTTTATTATTGATTGTATTCACTGGTGCCAGTGTTGCATTAGGTATCGCTTATAGCTGGATTAGCAGCGCTGAACCCTTGGATACACAAGAGGTTTTTAATCTTGATCAAACAACTTACATCGTTGATGAAAATGACAATGTTATTGATAAACTCCATGCTAATGAAAATAGGAGCATAGTATCTTTAGATCAAATTCCGAAAAATTTACAAAATGCTTTTATCGCTATTGAGGATAAAAGGTTTTATAAACACAACGGAATTGACCCTCAGCGTATAGTAGGCTCCCTTATTGAGGATATAAAGCAGAGAAGACTAGCACATGGAGCCAGTACCATTACACAGCAATTAATCAAAAATGTATACCTTACTAAAGATAAGAAGTGGAAACGTAAAGTAGTAGAAATGTATTATGCTCTGCAGTTGGAAAGACAATTTACTAAAGAACAAATTTTAGAAGCCTACCTAAACACCATTGGGTTAGGAGGCAATAATATTTCAGGTGTTCAGGAAGCTGCTTTATATTATTTCGGCAAAGATGTGAGTGAATTAACACTAGCTGAATCGGCTGTTATCGCAGGTATTACAAATCTTCCTTCTGCGTATTCGCCTTACTTGAATTACGAAAGGTCTATGCAAAGAAAGAACTTGATATTAAGTGAAATGTTAAAGCAGAACATGATTTCTCAAGCTGAGTATGATGAAGCTATTGCTCAGGAGATAAAACTGGCAAAGGTTGAAAAAGAAGTTGAAACCACATACTTTGCAGATATGGTTATAAAAGATGTTATATCTGCACTTCAAGAGAAACTGGGTTATGATAAAAATGAGGCCGAAAGAAAATTATTTAATGGTGGATTAAAAATAGTTGCAACCATTGATACTCAAATGCAAAATATTTTAGAAGAAGCTTTTAGTAACCCTGAATTATTTCCAAAATCAACTGAAGATGAGACTGGGGCATTACAACCAGAAGCTGCTATGGTTATAATTGATAATAGCACTGGACATATAAAAGCAGTTATGGGTGGAAGAAGTTCAAAGGTAAGAAGAGGACTGAACAGAGCTACTCAGTCACCTAGGCAACCTGGTTCAGCTATAAAGCCTCTGGCTGTTTATGCACCTGCACTGGATAATGGATATACTGCCGGTACAGTAATTGATGACTCCCCGGTAACATTCGGAAATTACTCGCCTAATAATTATAGCAGAAACTTCAATGGTTTGGTTACAGTTAGGGAAGCAATACAAAGTTCATTGAATGTAGTAGCAGTTAGAATTGTTCAAGATGTTGGGATTCAACGCTCTGCAGAATATCTCCAGAATTTTGGAATTTCTACTGTTGTAACTTCAGGAAGTAGAAATGATATGAACCTTCCTGCTTTAGCTTTAGGTGGAATGACAAAAGGTATAAAACCTGTTGAATTGGCTGCCGCATACACTACATTCCCTAATAAAGGTATATACACACAGCCTGTATCCTTTACTAAAGTACTCGACAGGCATGGAAATGTAATACTTGATAATACTCCAGAAAAACGCAGAGTTATTAGTGAACAAGTAGCTTATATGATGGTAGATATCATGAAGGGTGTTATAAGAGGCGGTACTGGGGGTAATGCCGCTTTATCAAATATGCCTGTGGCAGGTAAAACAGGGACCACTTCTGATTTGAAGGATGCCTGGTTTGCTGGATATACTCCTTACTATACTGCTGCTGTATGGATTGGTCATGATGAACCAAAACCTATGAGCTTCACGGGCGGATCATATCCCGCAAGACTCTGGAAAGCAGTTATGCAAGAGATACACAAGGATTTAAAGAGAAAAGAATTTGAAAAACCTGATGGTTTGGTAGCTGTATCCATATGTACAGAGTCTGGTAAAAGGCCTTCTGAATTGTGTGCTCTTGATCAAAGAGGGGGAACAATTCGTTCAGAACTATTTGTAAAAGGTACTGAACCTCCTGTTGATAGCATATGCGATGTACATGTTATCAAAGATGTTTGCAAGGAATCAAACAAACTGGCATCAGAATATTGCCCGATAGAAAGCATAGAGTCAAAAGTGTTTACACAGAGAAGCGAGCCATTAGATCCAACAAAAAAACTGCCTGCAGATTATATCTATGAAGCTCCAACTGAAATATGCGATATGCATCAAAATTACCTACCCGATGAAGGCGATTATTTTGATGAAGATATAATAGATGATGAACGCTTAGATGAAGAGATTGATAATCATGAAAATAACAGTAATAATAAAGACAAAAATGATATAACTAATCTTTTCAACTATTAACTAAAAACAATAGGAAAG
Source organism: Lutispora sp. (assembly GCF_041687175.1). Lineage (NCBI taxonomy): Bacteria > Bacillati > Bacillota > Clostridia > Lutisporales > Lutisporaceae > Lutispora > Lutispora sp. The sequence goes on along the minus strand of NZ_JAWLCK010000007.1, from coordinate 55,001 downwards.
GCTCCATTGGTTGTTAAAGGCTTCCAATGAAGCCTTTTTTATCTTATAAATCAATCATGCTTCTGCATAATATTTCTGTTTATCTTGTCTTCTATATCAGACCTTATTTCATTTTCACCCTCTTGCTCCATATTCAAAAAATTTTTATTGATTCTGTAATAGTCTTTCTGTTTCATAATACTCACCTCTAACAATTTCTAGCTTTATTCTACTGAATAAACTAGCTTAGCTTTTTCAGGTATATGATCTAAAGGTTTGCTTCTTGAACTCATCCATGAAAAAAATGAAATTAAAGCAATTATCAATATTATTATTAAATATCTGAGTTTAAGCATATACTACACCTCAAACCACTTATAAACTTAGTATTGATAATTTACCTGTAATAATTCAAAAAAAAGAAAAATCTCATAAAAACATATTTGAGATTCTTCTTGCCAACTATGTTAATCTTTTTCTCAGTTTATCAAGAATTTTCTTTTCTATTCTAGATACTTGTACTTGTGAAATACCTAATGTGTCTGCAACTTGGCATTGGGTCTTTTCATTGAAATACCTTAGTATAATAATCTGGCGCTCTCTTGGTTCTAATGTTGCAAGCATCTCTCTTAATGCTATCTTATCAACCAAACCACTATCCTCTAGATTATCATTTTGAATCTTGTCAATAAGTAAAACCGGAGAACCATCATCTTGATGGATAACATCATATAAGGATTGGATAGAATTCAAAGAATCCATAGCCATAATTAAATCTTCAGTCGGAATATCAAGCTCAGCAGCTAATTCCGATATAGTTGGTTCTCTCCCATAGTTTTTTTCTATATTCTCTTTGCAAGCATTAGCTTTTATTGCAATCTCCTTTAAACTTCTGCTTACTTTTATTATTCCGTCATCTCTTAAAAATCTCTTAATCTCACCTATAATCATTGGTATAGCATATGTAGAAAATCTAACATTATATGAAGTATCAAATTTCTTTATAGCCTTTAGTAGACCTATACTTCCTATCTGCACTAAATCTTCATATTCACAACCCCTGTTAAGAAATCTTTTTACGACACTGCGAACTAGACCTAAATTCTGAGACACAATGTAGTTCTCTGCTTCTGTATCTCCACTCTGGGCTTTCTTAATATAATCAACTATTTCTTCTTGAGAAAGCTCTAACCAGTCCATAGAATACCTCTTAATCTCTTTTAAAAGATTTTTTCATTATTACGGTTGTTCCCTTGCCCAGCTCAGAAATAATACTTACATGATCCATAAAAGTTTCCATAACAGTAAAACCCATGCCCGACCTCTCCAGTTCAGGTCTGCTCGTATATAGAGGTTGTCTTGCTTTTTCAATATCTTCTATACCTTTACCTTTATCCGTGATTTCAACCTCTACCGTATTATCTATTATTCTACAAACAATAGTAACATAGCCCTGTTCATATTCATAACCATGGATGATAGCATTTGTTACAGCTTCTGAAACAGCAGTTTTTATTTCTGATATTTCCTCAATAGTAGGATCTAACTGAGCTGCAAAGGCAGCTACTACTGATCTTGCAAAACTTTCGTTTTGTGATTTACTAAGAAACTCCAGTTTCATTTCATTGTCAATTTTCATTAACTTACGCTCCTTTACAGTTTTTCTATAGCCGTTTTTTTATTGTCAAAACTCGGTATAATCCTCTTTAAGCCACATATTTCATATATCCTTTTAATTTGCGGCTTCATAGATACGATTCCTACTTTGCCTCCATTTGAAGCAATGAATTTGTATCTACCTATTATAACTCCAATTCCAGAACTGTCCATGAAGTTCAACCTACTCATATCAAAGATTATATTCTTAGGATTTTTAGCTAAAATCTCATCATCAATAGAATCCCTGACATAACTTGAACTATGGTGATCTAGTTCACCATTGAGTTTTATGATAAGAGTATTATTACACGTCTCAAAGCTAACTTGCATCCCTTTCCCTCCATTACCATAGTAGTATTATTATTCTTTATTAACTTATTTTTTCCTTCATCGAAAAATGTAATGTTTTGTTCAAATTGGCAGATTTGCTAATTTTTTTACTATCATATAACAGTAAAGGCATTTAACAAAATTATGAAACTTTTTATATCTTTTATCGTATAAATACATTGAACATAAGATGTATTATTTTTTAACTAAGGTGTTATACTTGTTTTAAATGAGGAGTGATATTTTTGAATATTCTTATATTTTCAGTATCTATAGGTAATGGACATGATCAGGTTGCCCATACTATAAGAAATGAGTTTTTATCAGCAGATCCTGAAAATAATGTAAAGATTATTAACACTATAAGCTTGATAAGCCCTTTATTGGATAAGGTGATTCTTGATAGCTACTTGAATATCTTGAAATTCTATCCAAAAGCTTGGGGGAAAATATATGAGAAGACAAACAAACTGGATCCCATAATCGATATAAATGAAATAACCAATAAACTGCTAGCTACAGTTTGGTTAAGAAAACCCATGGTTAGCTTTGAACCAGATATTGTTTTCTGCACTCATAGCTTTCCTGCTTCAATTGTTTCTAACCTTAAAGAAAAAGGCAGGATCAATTGTCCACTGATTTCTATAATTACAGATTTTAATATACATTCATCTTACATAAATGATTATACGAATTACTATGTAATTCCACATGAAAATCTTATTTATGTAATGGAGAACTTTGGAGTTGATAAAAAAAAGGTTCTACCCTACGGTATACCTATAAGGAAAGAATTTTCTCTTAATATAGATAGAAAAAGTATTATAGAGAATCTTAAACTTGAGGATAAAAGAACTATTCTGGTAATGGGAGGAGGTTTAGGCTTAGGGTCTATAAATAGAATAGTTAAGGAATTAGATAGAAAATTTAAGGATATCCAAATAATTGCTGTTGCGGGGCGTAACAAGAAGCTAGAGCATAAGCTAAAAAATCTAAGTACAAAGAACAGTCTCATTGTTTATGGCTTTATTAACAACATTCATGAATTAATAGAAATATCTGATATTGTAATTACTAAACCTGGAGGAGTTACTATAGCAGAAGTATTATCAAGAGAAAAACCCTTTATAATCTTTTCACCAATTCCAGGTCAGGAATCGGACAATGCTGAATTTTTATTAAATAATGGAGTTGCTGCAACTACATCTGATATTGAAAAAATACCACTGTTGATTAATCAAATATTAAACAATGAGATTAGAATAGAGAGTATGAAAAAGTTATCAGCCTATTTAAAGAAGCCTTTTTCTGCAAAAAAGATTGTTGATTTTACATCTAAAACTTTTGGCTAAAAGTGTATATAATTTTTTATTGCATTTTGAATATATTTCCCCTATAATGTTTATTGAATTTAATAGGTCTAATGAAATCGCTCTGCAAAAGCCTCTACTTATTGCATCGAAGTTAGGCTTTTTTTTTATTAAAATAGCTTGGAAGGAAGTGTAAAAAAAGTTGTATCAACTAGATCAAACAAAAACACCTTTATTTGATGCACTTATGGAATATGTAAACAACAAAACAATCCCTTTTCATGTCCCTGGTCATAAGAAAGGCCAAGGTATGTGGAATGATTTCAAGAATTTTGTTGGAATAAATGTATTATCAATGGATGTGACTGTATTTAAACAGGTAGATAGCCTTCATAAACCTACAGGCGCAATAAAAGCTGCCCAAGAGCTTGCTGCAGATGCCTATAATGCAGATTATACATTCTTTTCGATTCATGGCACTTCAGGTGCTATACAAGCTATGATTATGAGCGTTGTTGGACCGGGAGATAAGATTATAATACCAAGAAATGTCCATAAGTCCGTAACAGCAGGTATAATCTTAAGTGGTGCAGCCCCAGTGTACATGCAACCAGAAATTGATAATGCTGTAGGTGTTGCTTTAAATGTTACACCAGAAACAGTAGAAAACACCTTGGAATCGAACCCAGATGCAAAGGCTGTTTTAATTGTAAATCCCACATATTATGGTGTCTCTACAGATATAGAAAAAATTGTTAGAATCGTTCATAGTTATGGAATTCCATTGATTGTAGATGAAGCTCATGGACCCCATCTGCATTTTAACAGTAAACTTCCAATTTCTGCAGTAGATGCAGGAGCGGATATCTGTTCTCAAAGTACCCATAAAATTATAGGATCCATGACTCAAAGTTCATTGCTGCATGTAAGAAAAGGCTTTGTAGATGTTAATAGGGTAAAAACTGTAATGAGCTTGTTGCAGACAACCAGTCCTTCCTATATTTTATTAGCTTCCTTAGATGCTGCTAGAAAACAAATGGTGATGGAAGGAGAAAAACTTTTAGATCAAACCATTGAATTAGCTAGTTACGCTAGAGAGAGCATTAATAAGATTGAAGGTTACTACTGCTTTGGTGATGAGGTATTAAATAAAAAAGGCGCATATGCCTTTGATCCTACAAAAATAACTATAACATGCAAAGATTTAGGCTTAAGCGGCTATGAGTTAGAAAGAATTTTGGCTGAGAAATACTTTATCCAACCTGAAATGTCAGATTTATATAATGTGTTATGTGTATTTTCCCTTGGAGATACTAAAGAAACAATCGATAAACTTATTTATGCATTAAAGGAAATAAGTGATGTTCAGTGCTGTTCCTTGAGAAGAAAAATTGAAATACTAGATGTTCCAAATATACCAGAACAGATGTTAACACCAAGGGATGCTTTCAATAGCATGACAGTTTCAATACCTTTATCCGATAGTATGGGACAGATAAGTGCTGAATTTCTGATGGCTTATCCTCCAGGCATACCAATATTGTGCCCTGGCGAAATGATCACCAAAGAAATTATTGATTATGTAAAAGCATTGAAAGAAGCTAATCTTTATGTGCAAGGAACAGAAGATCCTGAAGTAAACAATATTAAAGTAGTAAGTGATTTAAGTATTTTCTGATAAAAAAGAGTAGAGAAAACCTCTACTCTTTTTTTATCTCTTTTTTAATTTTATCCCATACTTTTTCCCATATTTCTTCATGTACAGATTTGCGTTCACGTTCTCCATTTACAACGATGTATTTGAACTTATCTGCCAAATGAAGATATGATTTTTTCACTCTTTCCAAATAACTATAATCTCTCTCATATACATCTCTTCTTTCTTCCTGCTTTCTACTGCTTGAAGTTTCAGTGCTTATATCAATTAATACAACTATATCAGGCTGAGGAAGCTTGTTCTCCAAGCCAACCATCCAATCAAGGTCAAGTCCATTAGCCAGTCCGTAGGCAAGACCTGAAGGGATATATCTATCTATTACTAAAAAATCTTTTTCCTTCAGCATAGACTCAATATATTCTGCTTTTTCATAGCGATTGGCCGTATATAGCAGCTGCCTTACAGCGGTACTGTAACTTCTTTTTCCTTCTAAAAAAAGTTGTATCTCTCTCCCCAAAGGAGTTTCGGTATCATGAAAATGCATGTACTCTGTTTCATAGCCTAATTCTTTCAATCTATTAACAAATAGTCTTGATTGAGTCCCTTTTCCTGATTGGTCCATTCCTTCGAAAACTATTAAGATCCCCTTTTTACTCAATTTAACCTCCATAATTTCTACACTTCTAATCTTTCAATTATATTAAAAATCAAATCTTTTACTCTATTATTGTTTTCACTGAATACTTTTAATACTTCTTCCTCAGTAACAGGCTTAATATCTTCATTTCCTTCTAATCCTACATCGTAATCAGTTATCAAGGCAATATTTACATATGGAATCCCTAATTCCTTTGCCAATATGCATTCTGGATATTGAGTCATGTTTATTACATCCCAACCCATTTTACTGAACCATCTACTTTCTGCCTTAGTCGAAAATCTAGGTCCTTGAATTACAACCACCGTTCCTCTTTTATGTACTTTAATACCCATTTTCTCGCAAGTTTCAATGGCAACTGCTCTCAGTTTCGGGTCATAGGGGTCTACACCTACTATATGCTTTGTTTCAGGACCATCGTAATAGGTATCACCTCTTCCCCAGGTTCTATCTACAAAATCATCACATATTACAAAATCCCCTGGTTCAATCTCAGCCTTCAAACTACCTGAAGCAGTAGGGGCAATTATATATTTTACACCAAGCAACTTCATTGCATAAAGATTTGCTTTATAAGGTATTTTATGTGGGGGAAAAGAATGTTTCTTTCCGTGCCTTGGTAAAAAAGCTACTTTCTTATTAGCTATAGTTCCTAAAGATATTTTATCACTAGGTTTCCCATAGGGTGTTTCTATATCAATTTCTTCTACATCGGAAAAAAGAGAGTATAAGCCAGAACCTCCAAACACGCCTACATCTGCTTTGTAATTCATATAATCCCTCCAAAAACTTTATTTACATAAATATTACTATAATGAAAAAATAAGAGCAACAATAATAAACTAGCTGCCCAAAAACTTTGGCCCTAAGTATCTTTTTATAAGTTCCTCATCACTTTCATTTGAAAGCTCAATAGGCTCCCTATCCAGATCCTCAAATACAACTCTTATGGTTGCATCTCCTTTTATAAACTGTTCAGCAGCTGTTTTTTCGTCTACTTCCCTTATCTTTTTTGCTTTTCTGGATTTAGCGCTTTTTTCAAATTCCCTTGCAAAATAGCTGCCGGAAACTCTAATAACTTTGATATATTTCATACTTTACACCTCAATAAATAAAATAACATCATATCATTTAAGGCTTATTATCTTGTTTTTTATTAAAACATCTAAGTTCAGTTTCTTGAGACCATTTTTAAATTCAACAATAATAGTATATTCATCTGATTTATTATAAATTTCTTTTATTATCCCTTCTCCAAAATACTTATGATTTATCATATCTCCACATCTAAAGGAATCTCTATAGTCTTTAAGCCAACCATCAATTTCTCCAATAAATCTCGATGGAGAAACCTTTTTAGAAAACCTTTGTTTGGGTACAAAAATATGTAAAACTGCTTTTGCTCTTGTCATAGCCACATAAAACAGCCTTCTTTCATCTTCTAGATCTGCTGATGTTATGTTTTCTTCTTTTAAATATGGTATGATTCCATCTACCGCCCCAGATATAAAAACTTGCTCAAACTCTAAACCTTTTGCCTTATGCATTGTCATAAGCGATACAGCATTATTATTGCTCTTGTCTTTATACCTATTCCCAACTGACTCAAGTATATTATTAACATGTTGAATATAATCCGAAATATTTGCAAACTTCTCTGCTGAGCTGCTTATTTCTTCCATTAAATCCTTGAATAATCTAAAATCTATTGATTTAGCATGAGCATATTCTCTAACATATTCTTCATAACCTATAAAGCTTCGTATATATTTTGCTGCCTTGCTGGTTTGCATATCCTTAATTCTCAGCAAGCTATCCTTCAACTGATAGAGACCTCTCACTTGAAGCTCATTCAGCAATCCTGATTTAATTATATTTTCAATCAAATCTCCATCTTTATTTAAGGATTCTTCGATAACATGCCTGGCGATATAACGATTCGGCTTATTAATTATCCTTAGCAAGCTATTGTTTGTATCAATTCCTAATGAGGCTTTAAAATAGCTTAATATATCCTTTAATAACCAATGATTATAAATAGATGCTAAACCATCATAAGATACATAAGGTATATTGGCTATTGTAAAAGCATCTACAAATGCTCTGGATTGAAGATTAGTCCTATATATTACAGCGAAATCCGAATATTTTGCCCCTTGCTTAACCATATTTTTAATTTTTTCGCTGATTACTTTAGCTTCCTCTTCAAAGTCTTCAACCCTTACAACATATGGATTAATACCCATGCTTTTTGTGGTTACAAAATTTTTTTCATATCTATTTTTATTATTGCCTATTAAAGACATAGCTGAGTTAATTATTGCTCTGTGGCTTCTATAATTATATCTAAGTATTATCTTTGGCACAGCTTTATATGTTCTGGAAAATTGAAACATTATGTCAGCATCTGCTCCTCTAAAACTATATATGGATTGGTCATCATCTCCTACGATAAAAATATTGTTTCTAGGATATGCTATCATCCTCATAATCTCATACTGTATTTTGTTGATATCCTGAAATTCATCAATGAGTATGTGTTTGTACTTTTCCCTTATAGAATCTAATATTTTTTCATTATTGAGTAGCAGCTTATAACAGTGAGAAAGCATATCATCATAGTCATACTTTCGGTTAATATTTTTGTATTTCTCATATTCTCTTCTTATATCCTTAAAAATATTATTATCAACTGAAGATGATTTAAAATCCTCAATATCTATAAGGGTATTCTGAATGTATGACATCTCACTAATTATTGATTCAATGGTTTGCTCATCTTCATAAAAGTTATGCCCTAAGCCTTTTATAATAGATTTTACTACAAAATGTTTTTCCTTCTCATCTATCAGATCTTCAAGCCTATAATCATTATAGGCTCTGAGTATTTTAAAAAAAATAGAATGGAATGTCCCAAAGGTTACACCCTTACATTCATTTTGGTAATTAGATAACATAAAAAATCTATTTTCCATTTCCTTTGCAGCTGCTTTCGTAAAAGTAACTACCAATATTTCATGGGGCTTTACCCGATATTCTTTTATGAGATACAAGACTCTATGAGTAATAATTGTAGTCTTACCAGTTCCTGGTCCTGCTATTACCAAGCAAGGTCCATTAAAGTGTCTTACTGCTTCTAATTGTTCCTTATTCAATCTTTGTAATTTTGATTTCATATGCAACACCTTAAAAAAGGGGAGAAATTAATCCCCCCAGCTTTTTACTTAATACATTTTCTTACAGTGCTAAAAAGCATTTGTTATAGCTCCATACCTTTATTGAAGGCTTTGATGTTTATATCTATCATTTTTGCAGGTATTATTTCCTTTAATACTTCTATCCAATCTACCTCTGTTAGTTCGAAAGCTTTAACCAATGCACCAAGCAATACTATATTCTGAGTTTTTATGTTTCCTAACTCTGTTGCTACTTTGGCAGCATCTATCTCTATAGTTTTAAAACTATTTTTTAAAGCCTCCATAATTCCTTGGGGATATTCAGCTTTTCCAATTGCAATGGGTAAAGATGGAATTTCATAGTTATTAACCACAACTATTCCATCAGGTTTAAGATATTCTATCCATCTTACTGCTTCCATTTTTTCAAAAGCAACTAGTATATCAGCCATACCTTTACCTATTAGGGGTGAATAGACTTTATCACCGTATCTTACTTGAGTAGTAACGCTTCCCCCTCTTTGAGCCATTCCGTGAACTTCTGACATCTTAACATCATATCCAGCCTTCATCAACCCTGCAGTTAAAACTTTGCTCACTAAAATTGTTCCTTGTCCTCCGACTCCTACCAGAAGAATATTCTTTACGGTTTTCATCCTATTCACCAACCCTTCCAATGGCATCAAATTTGCACACTTGAAGACATACATCGCAACCTACACACATTGATTGCTCAATATAGGCCTTTCCATCTTTGAAGAAGATCGCAGGGCAGCCTACCTTCAAGCACATCTTGCATTCTTTACATTTATCTCTATCAACAATGCACTTTGTCTTTGGCGCAGGAAGCCCCTTTATCAGCACACAGGGTCTCTTAGTAACAATTGCATAGGACTCAGTTGCTTCTTCTGCTTCTTTCACAGTATCCTCCATAGCTTTTAAATCACAGGGATCTACAACCTTGACTGTCTTATAGCCTATGGCCTTTAGAACTCCCACAACATCTATCTCAGTTGTAGGTTCTCCCATTAGTGTCTTTCCTGTGCCAGGATTCTCTTGGTGTCCAGTCATTCCTGTAATTCTGTTATCCAATACTACAGGAACCATGTTACCTTTATTGTACACAATGTCTATAGCACCGGTGATACCTGAGTGGAAGAAGGTGGAATCTCCTACTACACCAAATACTTTACCTGGTCTTCCTGATACTTCAAAAGCTTTTGAAATTCCCATTCCTGCACTGAAGCCTGCACCCATGCAAATACATGTGTCAAGTGCTTCAAGGGGTTGACTGGCTCCTAAGGTATAACATCCAATATCTCCTGTAACAACCCTATTTTTCTTTTTTGATATGGTATAGAAGAACCCTCTATGTGGGCAGCCTGGACACAATACAGGAGGTCTTGGAACAGGATTTACATCCAATTTCTTTGTTTCATATACTTTATCTAGCAATGCGTTTGCAATTATTTCTGGATTTAGCTCATATAGTCTTGGTATGAGTTCCTTACCCGTACATTTTATTCCTGCTGCCTTTATCTGCTCTTCCATATATGGTTCTAACTCTTCTATTACATAAAGTTCTTCCACATTTTGAGAAAATTCCTTAATCAAATTCATAGGAAGAGGATAAGTAAAGCCAATTTTTAGGTAAGAAGCATCTTCGCCAAATATTTCTTTTGCATATTGATAAGCTACACCAGAACTGATGATACCGATTTTCTTATTGTTGTATTCAATTTTATTAAGTGGTGATTTATTCGAATACTCTTCTAATGCTTCCAGCCTTTTTTCAACTCTTGCATGAGCAAGCTTTGCATTAGCTGGAGCTGCCACATATTTTGGAATATTCTTTACATAAGGCTTAAAGGATACTTCCTCTCTTTCGCCTAATTCAACGATGCTTTTACTATGGCATATTCTAGTAGTAACCCTAAACAACACGGGGGTGTCATACTCTTCACTTACTCTATAGGCTTCCTTCATAAAATCTTTGCATTCCTGGCTGTCAGAGGGTTCAATCATCGCCATTTTTGCAAATTTAGCGTAATATCTATTGTCTTGTTCATTTTGAGAACTATGCATGCTCGGGTCGTCAGCTGTAACTAAAACAAAACCCCCATTTACTCCAAGATATGCATATGTGAAAATTGGATCTGCAGCAACATTGACACCTACATGCTTCATTGCTGCTAAACTTCTAGCTCCACCTATAGAAGCTCCTATTGCAACCTCTGTTGCAACCTTTTCATTTGGTGCCCATTCAGAATAAATATAATCCTTATATTCTATTATATTTTCTAAGATTTCTGTGCTTGGAGTTCCAGGATATGCAGCTGCTACTGTAACTCCCGCTTCGTAGGCACCTCTGGCAATTGCTTCATTGCCTGACATTAAACGCCTCACATAATCTCCCCCTTTTATTATTTATAGTTTGCAATAATACTTCCTAAAGCAATAGATAACAATTTGGTTTCAGATGTATCTGCTCTTGATACCAAAACAATAGGAACTTTAGCTCCCATTATAATTCCCGCTGATTTTGAATCTGCAAAGTATGTCAGTGATTTACCAAGAGCATTTCCTACTTCATAATAAGGAACTAGCAATATATCTGCCTTTCCACCGCCTTCTCCTTTATAGCCTTTGTGTTCACATGCCTGTTTGCTTATAGCCAAATCTAGTGCTACAGGTCCTTCAACAATAGTGTTCATTGCCTCCCATTTATCTTTCATGTTAGCAAGAGCCTCGGCATCAACGGTAGCAGGTATTTTGGGATTTACAGTTTCTGCCCCAGCTAAAACAGCGGCATATATCCTGTCTAAGCCCATAGCTTTACATACAGTAATTGCATTTTCAAGAATTTTAACCTTCTGTTCCAGACTAGGTGCTACATTAATTCCTCCATCGGTCAAAAACAGAAGCTTGTCATAGGAAGGTGCTTGATAAACCATAACGTGGCTTATAAGACTATCGGTTCTCAATCCAGTTTCTTTGTCCAAGACAGCTCTCATAATATCAGCAGTCTGCAATAATCCCTTCATAAGAAAATCTGCTTCTCCTACTCTAACAAGAGATACAGCAGTTTTTGCAGATTGTACTGTATCAGGTTCATTAACAATCTTAAAATCATACGGAGCATCAATATCTTTCAGTATATCCTTAATTGCTGCCTCGTCACCAACAAGTATCGGCTCTACTAGATTTAGTTTAGCAGCAGAAGCAACAGCTTCAATTACATCCTTATCCTGGGCGGCGGCTACAGCAAGCCGCATAGTCTTGTTATTCTTTACAACTGACAGCATTTCATCAAAGTTCTTTATCACATTTTCACCCCCTATCGTAAATGTTTAATAACCTAAGGATTCACCTATTATTACTATCTCAATATCTATTTTTGTTGGTTTCTTTTCTATTATCGTTGTGACATTGCACATCCTTTGTGGGCTGTCACAATCGTTACATTTGCCTGTTATTGCACAAGGTGTCTTCAAATTTAGTCTTCTTGCGTTTTTGTAAGTGTTTTCCTTAATCCTTTTCATGGCACCATCAATATCATCAACTAGCTTGTTTATGCCACATACTACATACACCTTTTTAGGTCCAAACACCATAGCAGTAACTCTATTTCCAGTTCCATCAATGTTGACTAGCTGTCCCTTCTCTGTCAATGCATTAGTGCTTGTCAAGTATACATCAGCTTTTGAAGCATTTTCCCTGGCTCTATCCATACCTTCCGGAGTAGACTCAAGCCAATGAAAGTGTACCTCATTACCTCTCTCTACTAGTGCTTTTGGGAGACCTAGTTCTGTAATCGTCATACTTCCCCCAATACCCACTTTATCCGTCACTTTTATCTCTTCCAGCAGTGTATTGGCAGCTGTCTTTGAGTCTTGGAAATACCTAGCTTTAAAATGGTTTTTTTCAAGAGCTTTGATTGTATTCTCAATTCTCTTATCCATGAAAACACTCCTCTCTTCCCTACATATTCTCATTTTATCATAAGATTATATGCTGTCCAAGCATGAAAAAAACCTCTTTAAATGAAGTAATTAACATCACAAAAGAGGTTTTTATTATAGTTATTCATCTATAGCGGTTTCTTCAGTTATTGCATATATTTGTTCCTTGAGTTTTTCTTTATCAATTACAAAGAAGGATAGACCTTCCATAGTTTTCGACTTGCCTGGAACAGTATGAAAATGTATATTTTCAGAAGATACATTCTTGGCTTTATTAGCAAAATACATCATCTCATTAGGAGACATATTTGTTTTTACATATTCTTTTATTGGTCCTTGAAGTTTGATAAAATTAGCAACTATATTACCTTTCATAATCTTTTCTATACCCAATTTGACAATCTGCTGCTGCATTTTAATTCTGCCCAAGTCTCCGTCTTTATAACCTCCACCTTTGTTATTCTTTCTCCACCGTAAAAGCTTTATTATATCTTCACCGCTTTTTACTACTTGTCCTTTCTCAAAATGGATATGAAGATCATCGGCAGGATCGTCATAATTCATATTATTTGGTACCTCGACTTCTATACCACCAATTCCATCTACTACGGCTTTTACTGCCTCATAATCAAACTGAACATAATAGTTAATGTCCAAGGAGGTGATATCCTCCACAGCCTTAACAACTCCGTCTGCACCATCGCTTCCGTATGCTGCATTAATTTTCTTTTGTGCTGCATGTTTAAATCCTTTTCTTGGATAATAAGTATCCCTAGGGATTGAAAATATATCAACCTTATCTTTTTCCATGTCATAGCTAGCCAGCATAATAGTGTCTGATAAGTTCTTTGCAACTCCCACAACCAGTACATTAACTCTTTTTTCAGGTATTTCGAATCCTGCAAAACCGGAACTTAGGCTTATGCTGTTTAAAAACATATACAAAATACCATATAGAACCCCTATGCTTAATATAAAACTAGTAATAAATATTTTAAAAAATTTCTTTTTTTTATTCAAAATCTTACCCCCTGATGTTTAGAAAGCTCTCTATATAAGAACATACCCTTATATCATGACATAGTCTTTTTTACCATCTTTATCTTCTATACTATAGAGCCCTGCATAATTTAAGTTTTTTTCATTAATTAGTTTTTCAATATTCTCTAAGTAACTGTGACTGAATTTAACAGCAAGACCACAGCTTGCAGCTATACTTCTAGGTACAGGCATTATTGTAATTTTTATACCATTTTCCTTTGCATACTTTTCAAAAGATAATGCATGATGGGTAGAATTAAATGTCGCAATATATTCTTTTTCATCCAATTTCATCACCTCTTGCCGAATATATATTATACTCTTATTTGATATCATAAGCAAACTATAGTTTTTGTTCTTAAATTGACTAAATTAAGCGATAGTTGTATTATTTGAGTAATGATAAGTTAGTATATTGGAGGTCACATAAATGGATTTTAAGCAGATAGAAGCTTTTGTATATGTGGTTCGTCATAAGAGTTTCTCCAAGGCAGCGGATGCTATTTATTTAACCCAGCCCACAGTAAGTGCTCATATAAGCTCTTTAGAAAAAGAAATCGGTACCAAACTCATTGACAGATCTTCGAAAGAGATTGTACCCACAAAAGCTGGAAAAATTTTTTTTGAATATGCTTTAACTCTTATGAATACAAGAGATGAAGCTATATTCTCCTTAAGTGATTTCACAAAAGGCTTGTCTGGAAGAATTGATATAGCAGGATCTACTGTACCTAGTCAATATATAATGCCTCAGCTAATACTGGAGTATCAAAAAATATATAAAAATATTTTTTTTAATCTGATACAACTAGATACAAACCAAGTTATAGAGGAATTATTGGACAACAGTTATGAAATAGGAATCGTAGGTTCTAGAATCAATACTGACAAATTAAGTTTTGAAAGATTGCTAGAAGACAAAATTGTCCTGATAACCCCTAATAATGAAAAATATAATAAGATACATAGTAATTCTGTTTCATTAGAAGAGTTGAAAAATGAAAGCTTTATTTTCAGGGAAATAGGCTCGGGAACAAGAAAAGAGTTTGAGAAAAGATTATTAAAAGCAGGAAAGGATCCTAAATCCATAAATGTTGTGGCACAAATGAACAGTACTGAAGCTATAAAGCAGGCAGTAAGTTCAGGCCTTGGAGTTTCCATAGTATCCTATATCAGTGCAAAGGATTATATCAGGTTTGGGATGATTAAAGCATTCGAAATAAAGGAATTTGATATAAACAGAGAATTCTACATAGTTTATCATAAAAATAGGCCTATTTCTCCTCTCGTCAATATGTTTAAAGAGTTTGCCATAGAGTACTATAATAAAAATTCATCTTCCTCTGTATAGACCTTAATGCCGTTTTCTGTTAATAGCCTGGCAAAAACACCGACACCAGGTATAAGTTTGCCAGTAAAGGTGCCATCATAAATAAGTCCATAACCACAGGAGGGGCTTTTAGATTTCAATATAGCATACTTACAGTTATTTAAAAGTGCTATCCTAAAAGCTTCTTGTGCTCCTTTTTTAAAATACATAGTTACATCTTCGCCAATGGAATTCTTTATTATATCTATTCCCTGCTCTAATTCTGCAGGAAGCCTGGGGGTACTAAGCCCCCCAAGCTGTTCAGGGCATACGGCTATAAGGTTATGATGCTTAAGCAATTTTACTACTTTCTCATTGTAACTATTACCACCATTATATTTGCTATTTATACCAAGAAGACACGCACTTACAATAATATTCATTTTATCTCAACGATGGTAGCTCCAAGTCCACCTTCGTTATACCCTCCTGTTCTAAAAGATTTTACATGAGCATGGTTTTTTAGAAACTCTTTAATTCCAGACCTTAAGACACCGGTACCCTTTCCATGAATAATAGTAACCGTTGGGATTCCGGCAAGATAAACATCGTCAAGATATTTATCTATATCCATGAGAGTTTCATCTAATGTTTTGCCCCTAAGATCTATTTGATGAGGTACATGAGCAGCTTTTGCTCTTCCTATTTTTGAATATCTTTCAGTTATTACTTCCGTCTTTTCATCTTTCATAAGTTGAAGATCCTTTATATTTACATTTATTTTCATGATACCAGCCTGTACCACTAGATTTCCATTTTCATCAGGTAAAGTTATTACATTCCCTTTCTGATTCAATGTCAGAATTTTTACAGTATCACCTAATTTTAATTTTTCAGGGGGCTTTATGTTAATTTTAGACATTGCTCTAATCCCTAATGACTTTTCTGTCTCATCTTCAATAGATTTTAAACTCTTTCTTGCTATTTCTATAGCTTTTGCCTTTTCTTCGCTTTCTTTATCCATGGCATCTCTAAGCTGCTTTATTATATCGTTTATTTCTTCTTTATGCTTTTCTACCAATGCTCTTGCAGTTCTATTGGCTTCTTCAATGATTCTATCTTTTTGAGCAATAATCTTTTCTAGCCTTCTGTCGGCCTCTTCTTTTGTTTTTTGAATTTCATTTCTTAATCTTTGAGCAATGTATTTTTCTTCGTCTGCTTTTTTTCTGCTTTCCTCCAGGGAAGAAATAACATCTTCAAACTTGATCTTATCCTTAGTTATGAACTCTTTTGCTTTTTCAATAATAGAATCGTCCAACCCCAGCTTCTTTGATATCTCAAAAGCATTAGATTTTCCAGGTACCCCTATTGACAATCTATAGGTAGGCTGCAGTGTCTCAACATCAAACTCAACACTTGCATTACAAACTCCAGCTGTTGTCAATGCATAAATCTTTAGTTCACTATAGTGAGTTGTTGCAACAGTCCTCACATCCTTATCATGCAGTAAGTCCAAAATCGCCATAGCTAAAGCAGCACCTTCTGTTGGATCTGTACCTGCACCTAGCTCATCTAATAATACTAAAGAGTTTTTAGATACATTATTCAAAATCGATACTATATTCTTCATATGTGATGAAAATGTGCTAAGGCTTTGCTCTATACTTTGTTCATCCCCTATGTCTGCGTAAATCTGATCAAATATGGGTACTTCACTGTAATCTCCGGCAGGTATATGCAAACCAGATTGAGCCATCAAGTTCAAAAGGCCTGTGGTTTTCAATGTGACAGTTTTTCCTCCTGTGTTTGGCCCTGTAATTACTAAGGTATTAAAATCCTCCCCAACCCTAATATCTATAGGAACAACAACCTTTGGATCAAGTAAAGGATGTCTTGCCTTTTTAATATTTATCCTACCCTCAGTATTTATAACAGGCTCTGAACATCTATAGGCTAGAGAGAATTTAGCTTTAGCAAAAATAAAATCTAAAGTAGATAGTATCTCCACATTTGTTTTTATACCATCGTGGTTTTCTGCTATCAATGCTGATAGTTGTATCAATATCCTTTCAATTTCTTCCTTTTCCTTAAGCTTCAATTGCCTTAAATCATTGTTCATTTCTACCACTGCCATGGGTTCAATAAAAAGTGTGGCACCGCTTGAGGATTGGTCATGGACTATACCAGGTATATTGGACCTATATTCTTGCTTAACCGGTAATACATACCTATCTCCTCTCATGGTAACTATTTGTTCTTGCAAATATTTCTGATATGTGGCAGAGGTAACCATATTGTTAAGTTTGTCTTTTATCTGTCCATGCTTATCTCTTATTTTTCGCCTTATTGTACTTAATTCAGGACTGGCATTGTCAGATATCTCGTCTTCATTCAATATTGCTTTATTAATACTGTTTTCTATATGCCTATATTCATTGAGCAGATTAACTAAATCATCTATTATAGGGTATTCTTTTTCACTGCGCTCTTCTCTCATGAAGTTCTTTATTTTCCTAGCAGATGCTAGGGCATAGGAAGTTAACAGCAGTTCCTCTATTGTGAGCATAGATCCTATTTCAGCTTTTTTTAATGCTGTTCTAATATCATGTAGACCTTCCAGGGGAAATGCGCCTCTTTTCAGTATAATATCCGCTGCTTCTGTAGTTTCCTGCAGCCACTCCTTTACTTCATAAACATTATTGCTGGGCTTTAATGCCAAAGCTATCTCACGACCAAGGTTTGACACTGTTTCATCTGCTACTATCTTAACTATTTTATTATATTCCAAAACTCTTAATGTTTTATCATTCATTCTATCACCCCGTCAACTGCTTCTAGCTCTCATTGTATGAAGGTAACCAGAAACAAAATTCTGTACCCTCTCCTTTTACACTATTTACTGTAATATCACAGCCATGTGCATTTATTATGCTTTTTATTATGGACAATCCTAGACCAATCCCTTCAGAACTTTTATCCTTAGATTTACCTGCGGTATAGAATCTATCCCAAATAAAAGGCAAATCTTCTTCAGAAATACCTTCCCCATTGTCTCTTACACAAACATATATCCTATCGTTTAATCTGTAGGAACTTACTAATATATTGCTGTGATTATATGAGTGTTTTACTGCATTGGCTAAAAGATTTATTAATATTTGCTTGATTCTGTTCTCATCCGCTAAACATAATAACAGATCATCATCTATTTTGCTATATTTTATTGAGATATCTTTTTTTACGGCTAAAGGCAAGATTTTGTCTATAGTGCGCTTTATAACCGCGTCCACGCTGAAAGAAGAAAGCTTTAGCTGTATTGACCCCGCCTCTATTTGAGAAAGGTGCAATATCTCATCCACCATCTTTTCTAGTCTTTCAGATTCCTCCAAAATAATATTGAGGTATTTCTCTCGATCACTTTCTGAATCAACCAGTCCATCAATCAGGATTTCTGTATAACCCTTCAGATAACTGAGAGGAGTTCTGAGTTCATGGGATACATTGGCTATAAACTCTCTTCTAATTTGCTCTACTCTGGATAGTTGTTTAGCTAAGTTATTTATGGTCTCTCCTAATGTAATAATCTCATTGCTGGATTTCAAATGTATCTTAGTATCATAGTTGCCTTTTGCAATCTCTTTTGCTGCATTATTTATTTTAATCAAAGGTTCTGTAAAACTATGAGATAGAAAGAGAGCTATTATAGAAGCAATTATTACAGCCCCTAAGAATATATATAGAAACTGTATTCTAATAGCTTGAGTTGTAATTTCCAAAGGTTCTAAGGGCGTAACGATATATACAGCTCCAATAACTTCCTGGAGCTCTTTGCCTTCAATATAGTGTTCATATAACTGCTTCTGCTTTGCGTCCCACAGCGATATTTTAGTTCTATTTATTGGCACACCTATAATAAGACAGTCCAAATTTCTCAACATCTTGTTTTCATCTTGAATTAACTCACCATTTAATATGCTGCCTAAATATTTAAGACCAAAAAACCATCCTTGTTTATATTCTAAACTACCTGTTATATATGTTATCCTTCCACTGCTATCGGTAACTACAATGACATCGTTCACATTTCTTATAGCGTCTATATATGGAACATTAAAACTATATTCATTTCTGCCCAAAGCTCTAGCAATATCGCGGGCATCCTCCACTACCTCTTTTACTTTTTCATCATAGTAAAAGGAGGAAAGAAAGCTTGTCTGGAATACCATACTCATAAAAAGTATGCATAGAATTGTTAATATTATTGCACTCCACAGTTTAACTCTAATACTGTTGTACTTCATCTCTTTACCTCAAATTTATATCCTACTCCCCAAATTGTAGTAATGCAGCTACTTTTACTCCCTAATTTTTCTCTGATTCTTTTAATATGGGTATCAACGGTTCTCGGGTCTCCATATTGATCATATCCCCATACTTTCAATAGCAATTGCTCTCGGGTAAAAACAATATTCTGGTTAGTAGATAAGAAAAGCAAGAGCTCATATTCTTTATTGGTAAAGGATATTGATTTGCCATCAACCTTAACTTCTCTTGATAATGTATTTATGGTTATATCACCCAAATCAATTATACTTGTTGTTTCAACACTTCTATTCTCTGCCCTTCTCAATAGTGCTTTTACTCGTGCCACAAGTTCTCTCGGGCTAAAAGGTTTAACAATATAATCATCCGCCCCAAGTTCAAATCCAAAGAGCTTATCGAATTCTTCTCCCCTTGCTGTTAGAAGTATGATAGGTATATCAGAACCTTTTCTTATCTCCCGACATACTGTCCAACCGTCGATTTCTGGCAACATAATATCTAGTATTACTATATCAAAATGAAAATTCTTTATTATGTTAAGTGCTTGCTTACCATCAACAGCTTCGTAGGTTTCAAAATTCTCTTTTTTGAAAGCTATTCTTATTAGCTCCCTCATCTTGGCTTCATCTTCAACGAGCAAAATCTTTTTTATTTTATCCAAGTACAGCTACCCCCTTTAATCCACACCTCTGAAGTAGTGACCTTTAGTATGTCCAGCATTTTTTATTCTTTTAATAATGTCTATATATTTCCCCTGGTCTAAATTATTATAGTTTTTATACAGTTCTACGATTTCTTTAACGGTTTTCTCGCTTTCTCTGTAAAAATCTAACCTTATTCTTTTCACACCTGTATCAACTATTTTATCCATTTCTTCTGCGACAAATAGAACATCGCTGTTAAGCAATTGGGTTTTATACTCATTGCAGAATATAGGAAATACAGCCCCCTTGGCATCCTTCAATCCATATCTTCTCTGATTCTTGCATCCTTTGCAACCCAATTCAGATGATATTGGACAATACTCCATAGTCATCAAGGGTAACTGACCATAAGCAACCAATTCCATAGAAGACCCATATGTATGGGCAATAGTTTTCAATTGCTTAAGATTCAGTTCTATAGAAGGGCATATTATCTGTGTTCCTAGCTTTAAATATACATCCATGCTTCTCATATTAAAAACATTTAGGTTATAGTTACCTACTATCTTTAGGTCAGGCTTTATATCAGCTAAACTCAACTGACTTATATTTGAAATTACTATACCATCAAGCTCGTTTTCCTCTATTACTCTAGCATATTTATTTTTTTCAATATCCTTTATGATATTGGGAAGAAAAAAATAAATATCTATATTGTTATTATGGCATAATTCTACAGCTTCATGGATTTTATCAGTAGTACCATAATATATATAATCAATACCTGCTTCTAGAGCAGGGCTTACATTATCGTAGGACATAACTGTGGCTCCAAAACAGAGTTTATTATCGTCACTTTGTTTTTTCGGTTTAAAATCTAACATAAAATCTGTTTTGCTTAAACTAGTGAATACTCTTTTATTCCTTGAGGACAATATCTCATCCATTTCCTTTAATGCTTCTCTTCTTATTTCGTTAAGAGCGCTCATGGAAACAAAAATATTATCATCCATATACACATTAATATTATTTAAAATATAGGGGGTATCTCCGGTCTTTTTTAACTGTGAAACAACTCTTTCCTCTGTTACAGCTATTTTTTCTGCTTCTTCAACTGTATACGCACTTTCAAGTTCTAAATTATGACCTTCATAATCCCATAGCTTAATAAAAATCCTTTTCCCCTTACGAATGAATATTTCTGCTTCTAAATAAATCTTTCGTCTGTTTTCATAAAAATACTCTCTATGGGCCTTTTCATGGAGAGCTTTATCATAAGTCTTATATACTGTTAAGCCTGGCACCAATTTATGGTTTATGTTAACGATTACCACATCATTACTATATTTTTCATAGGATGAAATATAAGTACCTATGCTAGTACCATCTGCAAGTATTATTTCTATGCCATCCCCTTTATCGAGGACTCCTCTTTCAACAGATATCGCAGTATTTTTTCCCTTTTGCCATAGCACTTTACCTATGAGCACTCCTCTGTTGTTAGGCTTATCTTTATTAACAAATTCATGCTTTTTTTCGTTGAATAAAAAGCCACGGGTGAAGCCTCTGTTAAATGCACTTTCCAACTCAGTCTTAACATCTTCGCTTATGTGTAGGTATTTATCTTCTTCTGCCTGATTTAGCATATCTTTATAGTGTTTTACAACTATTGCTACATATTCCGGCTTTTTCATTCTTCCTTCAATTTTCAACGACTTTACACCAGATTTGACTATTTGATCTAAGTTTTCAATAGTATTCAAATCCTTTGGGCTCAACATATAACCCCTTTTTCTTGAATCGTTTGGTTTGCCACTTTCTAAGTTAACTAGATCATATGCTTTCCTGCAAGGCTGAGCACATCTGCCTCTGTTGCCGCTTCTCCCTCCTATAAAGCTGCTCATGAGGCACTGTCCTGAATAACATACACATAACGCACCGTGAACAAATATTTCTATCTCTGCATCTGTATCTTCAATTAGTCTGCTCACTTCTTCAATATTCATTTCTCTGGCAAGTACAAACCTATCTACCCCTAGTCGTCCCAAAATGACTACTCCATCTTTATTATGTATTGTCATTTGGGTACTGCAGTGAACGGGTAAGTCTGGAAAATACCTTTTTATCCAATATAATAAACCTATATCTTGTACGATTATTCCATCAACATCATTGTTATATAGGAATTTTACATACTCTAATGCATCTATTAACTCTTCATCGGTTAATAAAATGTTAATTGTCACATATACCTTTACATTTCTTATATGACAATATTTAACTGCTTTAACAATGCTGTCTTCATCAAAATTATCTGCGGAAGCTCTTGCGCTATATTTAGTACCTCCAATATAAACAGCATCTGCTCCACTCTCAACTGCTGCCATCAGAGATTCAAAGTTGCCTGCCGGGGCAAGTAGCTCTGTTTTCATGCATAACACATCCCAATAACTATCATTTGATATTAGTATTATTTTTACTTTTATTACTTTTATTATGTCTTAAAGCTTTAAGTTCATCTAATTCTTTTTTGGTCTTTAATAATTCTATCTGATTTTCAAAAACCTTATTCTGCATCTCCTTTAGAGCAGTTCTTGAAACATCTAACTCAATCTTTAAATCTTTATTCTCCTTCAGTAAAGATTTATTCTCCTTACTCATTACCCCTAGTTCAATCTGCGCTTTAGTAAGAGCATCCTGGGTAATGGTATATTTTTCTTTTAGTGCTTCCATCTCCTTTTTCAGCTTTTCCAATTCTTCTATTGGTGCAGCAATTTCCTCTTTCAGCTTATTATTTTCATCAAGCAGCATACTGGCCTCTTCTTGTGATTTATAAAGAAAATCAGCCATGTTTAAAGCAGTAAGAACCCCTATCATAGTAGTGCTGTATTTGTTATTCTTACTTCCAATCTCCCTCATGGTTTCATCCACTTTTTCGGCAATATATTTTATATAATCTTCAGATCTTTCTCCAACAATTGTATACTCGCTGCCGTAGATATTCACTACAACTTTTTTCTTGGTATTCATATAACACAACTCCTGTCTTTTAAGAGTCATTGCAGTTTTTATATATATTCTTTATAAAAAATCTATTTCCTTCAAATTAAAGATATTTAATATACATCAAAGTTTTTAAGCTTCCTAAAACTTATTACAACAGCCAGAGTTATGAATAGCATTTCATAGCTGAAAATAATGATTATATATTTAAATGACAAAAGGGGTTTTATAAATATATAGTTACCTAATACCAATGCAAAGATATAACCTATTAGTAAGCCCAAAACCAATGGTATAATCTCAAAAAGACATAGTCTATTAAATAATCTTATTTTGATTTTGTCATCACTTATACCGAAGGTTTTCAATATCACCAATCTGTCCCTTGACATATCTAAATAATTATCAAGTCCAAAAACCAAAGTAGCAGTTCCTAACAAAGTAGCTATAAGTATTATTGCACATACAGTAAAAAGATTATCATCTAACCAATTGTCTATAAATGTAAGCTGTTTATACTCAGAGATTTCTTTTATGTTATTTTTATGTTTATCATACATTATTTTTATCGCTTTTTCTTTTACATCATTTTTTAAGTGTTGTGGTACAACTATTGATAAAAATTTTTCCTTATAATTGCTGGCAGAAAATAAATTATAAGGTATAAAACATTGAGATTCTTGGTTATAAAAAGGATCTTTCACAACTCCTATAATAGTAAAACTCCTCAAATTGTCCTTAACATATACATCTACCCTTTTATTAAGAACATCTCTTGTATTATAAAGATCAAGAGCTGCTTTTTCGTTTATAACCATAACCGGATTAGCATGCTCAATATCCTCTTCATCTACTAAACGCCCGTAAAGTATCGTTTTGTTTTCAATACTCCAATATAAACTGTTTATACCTATAGCTTTGATATATATGGTTTTCATGTCTGTTGATAATGAAACATCCATTTCAGAAGAAACTATTATATCGTCATCAAGCATGAGCTTCTCCTTTAATTCTGTTAGTTCACCCCAGTCAGCCATGGCATAAGATGATACTGATATGATGCTCTTATCCCTTGAAACATAATTTGAAGTAGCACATTCGGCTCCTCCTTGATATATGGATAAACCCAATGTCATCAACCCAACAGTAAGTATTAATCCTATTGAAGATAAAAGCAAAGGAATTATATGATATATATTTCTTTTCATATGCATACCTCTCATAGATTAACAATTCTACCAACAAAAGATATATTATCTAATTCATTTGCTAGTATAATAATTGTTGTATTATCATGAGCAAGCTTCATCATTAATTTATATACTTCAACAACCTCATAGGGCCTTAAATACGTAAAAATATCATCAATCAGTAATAGCAAAGGTTTATTTATCAAGGCTCTACCGAAAGATACTAATACCTTTTCCAAATTATTAAGCTGTTCTATTCTAAAATGGCTCTTTTCCTCCATACCTAATTCCTTTAATATTTTCATACCCATTTTGTAAGCTTTCTTACGCGAATGTATATAATCCGCCCATAGGGTTACATTTTTTAAAACACATAAATTATCAAATAGCCTGGGACTATTAAATACATAGCCTATCTTATCTCTTCTTATAGCTTCCAATCTGCTTGTTTCTAATAAGCTTGTGTCTTCATAATCAAAAATGTACCTGCCTTTTGCCGGCTTCTTTATACAACCAAATATCTTAAATAATTCCTGCTCCTCTTCTGTGCTCAATCCGGTTATACCAACTATCTCATTTCTTTTTACAATAATATTAAAATTCTCCGGCCGTTGTCCCATGTTGAGATTTTCAGCCCAGATCATGATGTTTTCTACTTCTTTCATCTGATTTCATACCTCCACAAGCGGAAGGAATTCTTATCCCGCATCTTTTCGGAAGGATTAACTATGTATTGATCACCTTGTATAAGGCCTTTAGTTATTTCTACATCAAAATCATTTTTTATACCGGTTTCAACATATGTTCTGGTTGCAATACCGTCCTTTACCACATATACAAATTCATTGTCCTTCCTATCTGTAACGATAGCCCTATAATCAACACTGACAGCATTTTCTCTGATATTAAATATGAGTTTTACATTAGCCCTGTATCCAACTTTGATATTTTTATCAGGTTTATCAATTTTTACTTTGATACTAACCCCAGGTGCTTCATTTATTGACTGACTCGAAACCACCTTATCTATGCTATAAATGCTTCCATATATTTCTTCTTCAATTAATCCAGGAATTATAATTTCTGCCGCATCTCCAACTTTAAGATATGAAGCATACCTTTGTTCAACTATAATATCAATATATAATTCCGATAAATCGTATATTATTATATGAGGACCTGCTGTATTTACCTTTTCCCCTTCTCTTAAATCCAAACTGACTATTTCCCCGTTTATTCCAGCTGTATTGGTCTCTTTTCCCTTTTTATATAGTTCACTTAGTTCTAACTTCAACAACTCAATTCTTTTGGAGAGCATATCTATTTTTTGACTTTTTTTCTTGTCATAATTATCCACAAATTCTTCAACCTTATCTTTCTCAAGTTCATATCTATTCTCCAAAAGTTCTAGCTCCGTCAAAGCTTTATTATATTTATATTCTTCCGTTTCTAAATCTTTTTTGGATATAAAGCCCATTTCATAAAGTTCCTTATTCACATTATAATTTTCTTCAAGATCCTTCAGGTTTTCTCTTTCTGCCATGATATCAAATTCTAGTTCTTTCACAGCTTGTTCGTTATCTCTATTTTCTTTTTCCAAGTTCATATCTTTAATATTTTCTAACTCTAGCTGTGCATCAGTTAGTTCAAGCTCTTTTCTTTTTATATCTAATATCAAATCGCTTTCATCTGTTTCAAACAATATATCACCTTTATTTACAATGCTATTCTCTTCTATAAATAATCTTTTTACGGTTTTCCCTTTTTCAACTGCTATTTCTTCCTTATTCTTGGCTGTAACAATTCCATTAACCATAATAGATTGGGCTAAGTTTTTTTTAGCTGCATAGGAAACCTGAGCTCTGTCATCTCCTATGGCCGGATTGATGGCATATAAGATAAAAGAGAGAAATAATATGCTTATTATTGTCAATACATACTTTAAATAAGTATTAAACTTCATTATACATAACCTCCGTTCAGTATCATCGAATCACTGATATAGCCAACATCTAACTTTTCTAGCATCATTGATGTTTATTATATCTGGCATTTTCTCTCTACAAATTGGTTTTGCTTTGGAGCAACGATTATGAAATCTGCAGCCTAAAGGATAGTCATATATGCTTGGTACATATCCGGGTATGGAAAATAATTGTTCCTGGGTTGTGTCAATCCTAGGTATACAATTGATAAGCCCAACGGTATATGGATGAAGAGGCTCTTCAAAAAGCATATCTACGGGAGATTCCTCCATAACCTTGCCGCAATACATTACCACCACATTGTCTGCATACTGAGCTACTAAACCTAAGTCATGTGTAATGAGTAAAATTGACATTCCCATTCTGTTTTTCATTTCTTGCAGAGTGTTCATTATATCTGCCTGTAAAGATACATCTAATGAAGTAGTAGGCTCATCTGCTATCAGCAGCCTTGGCTGACAGCTTAATGCCATAGCAATCATTATCCTTTGTCTCATTCCGCCACTGAAAGAAGCAGGTAGATTCCCATACCTTCGATCCGCATCCGGTATCTCAACTTCCCTCATTAGATTTAATGCTATTTGTTTACTCTCTTTTCGTGAAGCTATTTTATGAATTAACAGACTCTCCCTGATTTGTTCTCCAACAGAGATGCCGGGATTTAAAGATGTTATAGGATCCTGATAAATCATAGCAATATCTTTCCCTCTAATTCTTGAAAGTCTTTTCTCTTTCATTTTTAATATTTCTTGTCCATCGAATAATATTTCTCCTCCCTCAACCCTTCCTCCTTCATATGCTATTAACCCCATTATAGAAAGAGCGGTAACGCTCTTCCCACTGCCCGACTCACCAACTAAAGCAATTATTTTTTTATGAGAAACCTCAAAACTAACACCATCAACAGCTTTTATAGATTTGTTTTTCCAAGGAAAAGAAACTTGTAAGTTCTCGACTTTAAGTAAAGGATTCATTTGTTACTTCCTCCTGCAAAAGAATCTATTAAGGTATCTAAGAGCATTTGACCCACTTGCTTAAGCCTATGAGTATCTATTTTTTCAATAGTGTCTTTGGGTGTAAATGCAATTTCGTCAGATATAAAGCTATCTATTAACAAGGGTTGACTATCAGAGCTTGTAAAATCTATTGCAGCAGGACTATACAAAGTACCATAAACTAAATCTAAATCATTTCTTTTTGCGTTCTTCTTTAATAGTTTTATAAAATCCTGCTCTTCCTTGCTCTTAGGAAAAACCTTCGAATTGTCTATCATCAGCTTGTCCGAGTCTTTATATCCTAGATTCATCAAATCGATATAAAAAATATTATAATTACTATTTATTAGATACTTATAAAAGAATGATTTGGACCCTCTATCATCAGTCATATTACCATCCCAAAAAACAAAGATGATATCTCTGTCAGGTTTTATTCCACTTTGGGTCATAGTCCTTGCTATTTCCAGTGATATTGCTGCGCTTGAAGCTCTTCCTGCAGAAGGATACTTTTCATCTAAGTCGTAACCTATACCATCTAAATTGCTACCAATTATTACAAAATCATTTTTTCTGGTTTTATCTGTTCCAGGGATATATGCCATAACGCTTCTGCCTATTACATCATTCATTTTCTCAGTATTTACAGATATTCTCAATTTACACTTACCCATACGCAGCAATTCATCCCCTGCTTCTGATGATAAGGAAATAGTTACTGTATCTTCAAGGTATTTATTTATTATATCATTCTTGTATCTTTCTTCCTTTGGCTCCCACTGTTCTATATAAATAACTGCTTTAGGTTTCACAAAATTATTTATGTACCCGTTAAGGGAAGTAAAGTCATAGTTTCTCATTGTTCTTGCATCTATAACAAGAGCCTTTTCTCTATAATAATCAGGTTCAATAATTATCTCTCTCCATGCTTTTCTATCTGTTTCAATAACTTCAACATCTAGCATTCCGTCATAGTTAAAACTAGAAGTAATCAAATAATCTTCTCTAAATTTCAGCTGCTTTTCTGAAGATGTTCTTGTATCAATCATGCTTAATTCAGCATATTTGATATTAAAAACTTCTTGTATAACATTTTCTAGAATATAATCTCCTTCGTAAGCTTTAACTCCATATTCCTTAAGCTTGCCGGCTATGTATTGTGATGGATTATAGTCTTCATCTTGAAAACCTGTCAAACGTCCCTGGAATCTATCATCAGTTAGTTCTTCAGCTATTTTGAGAGCGTTATTTTCATTAAAACCATAGGAGCTTTCATATTTAGGATAAAATATTATCATCAATACTAGTCCATAAAATCCAGCTTTATAGAGTAAACTTTTTTTATAATTCTTGTAATTCTTTATCTCATGAATAAATCTAAATGGCGATAAAAATGAAGGTATGGCTCGAATTAATGTTATTACTCTTGAATTTTCTTTTTCAAATTCTATTTTTAGACCTTCTCCTAATGTATTAAAACCGATTATAGAAAGGGCGAAGGCTATTGCAGGGTATATAGCAAGATAACTATAGTCACCCCTGTAGAAATATTTTGATAAGGAAAGCATGGAAGACCAGTCAAATTCTATTGGTACTCTTATTTCTCCAGACGGGCTCTCATATCCGCCACTTAAAAGTAAGCCAAAAACTCCTAGCTGAGAAAGAGATAAAAGCACCATTGCAGTTTCTAGACAGAATAACACAATCATGGATGGAATAAGATGGGGCAAAATGTTCTGTACTGTTATTTCTAACTTATTTTTCCCAATAGCAATTTCACCTTCAATGAAGTCTTGTATGAGTATTTCATCTATTTTTGCCTTCAACATATGTGCTAATCTACTCCATCCAAGAGCTGAAAGCAGGAATATATTTACATATGTCGCATCTTCAAATATATCTTGAAAGAGAGCAATCTTTGATAATACAATTACTGCAATTATCAATGGAAAGGCACTGAACATGGTGTTAAAAAAGTTAATAAATCCATTAGTAAACTTGACCTTATATGCAGCGGCAATGGATAAGGGCAATGCAATTATGAGTCTTATTATGGCTACAGTCAGCGAGGAAAAAATAGTAAGCTTACTACCATATATTATTAGGCTCTTTAAATCCCTTCCCCTATGATCTGTCCCCAAAGGATATTCATCATTAGGCGGTATAGGCGGTATAATTAAAGTACTATTTCCATTTTCATATACATATTGGGTTCTTTCTCTTCCATAAGGATCTGCTTCTGAAAAATATTCAGGATACAAGCACATTCCAAAAATGAATATTAATATAATACTTCCAATGAGAAGGGGCATATTGATTTTTTTCATATTGCCTCCCTCCTGTTAGATTTATTAACAACAGCACTTACAACATGAAACAACCCATTTAAAATGAAATAAAAGCTTCCTATAAAAACAATAATAATTGCAGAACTTCTCCCATCACCCATTGTAATATGATTCATTAAGGATGTTGTGAGACCAGGATAGGAAAACATATATTCAACTATTAGAGTATTGCTTATAATTATTGATGTAATACTGGGTAATCCTTCAACAATACCTCTTATTGCATTTCTCATTACATGATTCCATAGTATTCTCGCAGAAGAGCAGCCCTTACCCAGTGCTGTTAGTACATATGCTTTTTTATAGCAGTCGTTAACTGCCAATGATGTAATTCTTGCAATGTAAAAAGCAGGAAGAATAGATAATGCTATGATGGGTAAAAATGAATGCGCCAGAGTACCAGTCCCTGCAACTCTAAACATATATATGTCTTTTTTGTTTAGCCATATTGCAAAACTCTGCATTATAGCAGCGATTAATACATCTGGTATAGATATGGGTATCACCGAAATTAGAACCTTAGTAGATGCACAGTTTTTATTCCCTTTATTGCTGTCTGATATGCCTTTAAAGACTCCTAACACAAAAGCTAGAACAATAGAAGAAGAAATCAACAAAGCTGTTCTTTTAAAAGATGTAAAAAGTATTTCATTTAATGCTTTTCCCATCATACTATGGCCAAGATTTAATTCAAGAAGTGAAATAAAGATGTTATTACATCTCTTAACTATCATGTATAAAGGATATGTTGATACAAATCTTCCATCAATTATCTTCCAACTATAGCCTTGAGGAATGCTAAATATAAAAATACTTATATATGTAAAAGCGAATAAAACTAATACCCTGGAAAATATCTTTCTTATAATGTTTCTATGAGTTATCAATTTGACCCCACCTTTTTTTTACATCAAATAAGATGGCAAGCTGCCATATGGTCCCCAGTCACCTTCCTAAGAAAAGGTTTTTTATTTTTACATATTTCAATAGCATCTTTACATCTTGGATGGAAAGGACATCCTTCAGGTATATTTATAGGACTTGGTATCTCTCCCTTTAATACAATATTATTATTCTTCCTCTTAGGATCAGGTATGGGTGCCGAAGAAACCAATGCTTTAGTATAAGGATGAGCACAATCATCAAATACAGATTTTGTATCGCCATATTCTACAATCTTTCCTAAATACATTACGGCAACTTTATCCGATACATGTCTGATAACATTCAAACCATGAGCTATAAACAGGTAGGATATTTTCAAATCTCTTTGTAAATCGCAGAGAAGATTCAGTATTTGAGATTGAACAGAAACATCCAAAGCTGAGACTGGTTCGTCACATATAATAAATTTTGGCCTAACCGCTATAGCTTTTGCAATTCCAATCCTCTGCCTTTGACCTCCACTAAACTCATGGGGAAACTTATTCATATCCTTTTCGCTTAAGCCTACTATACTCAAAAGCCTTCTAACTTCATTGTTGTATTCATACTTGGATACGATTTTATGAATGCTCAATGGTTCAATAAGTATATCTCTTATAGTCATCTTAGGGTCCAATGCAGCATAAGGATTTTGAAATACAACTTGAATATCTTTTCTAAATTTTTTCATGTTTTTTTTATTAAAACTCTTTAAGCTCTTTCCTTCCAGAAATATATCTCCTGAAGTAGGCTTAATCAGATTTAGAATCAGTTTACCAGTAGTTGTCTTACCTGAACCGCTTTCACCAACCAAACCTAAAGTTTCCCCTTCGTTGATTGAAAAAGAAATTCCATCAACTGCTTTTACATATTTCTTTTCTGAATTTTTAACATCATGGATTTCAAAATATTTTTTCAGGTTTAATACCTTTATTATTTCATTCAAACCAATCACTCCATAACCCTTATAAGTGGCATGAATACATAGTATTCATGCCACTTATAGGAACTAGCTTCTCAATATTGCTCCTACTTGGTTTGCTAAGGAATTCAATATTTTATTATGAACCTTTGTAATATCATCTTCGGAAAGAGTTTTTTCATCTGAACGGTATACTATGCTATAAGCCATACTCTTATACCCTTCCTCTATTTGAGAGCCCCTGTATATGTCGAAAAGTTTCACATCTGAAACAAGCTTTCCTCCCTTGTTTCTTATAATCTCTTCCACTTGAGCTGCTGTGATCTCCTCTGCTACCACTACTGCAATATCTCTTTCAATGGAAGGATATTTAGGAAGCGGTTTGTATTTTATATCCAAATTAGACTGAATAGCTATCTCTTCAAAATCCAACTCTGCTATATATACCCTAGTTGGAATATCATAATTATCTAAAACATCAGGATGTATCTCTCCCAGATACCCTATTCTTTTATTATTTATCAATAATTCTGCGGTTCTTCCAGGGTGGAAAGTTTCATGATTTGATGGAAGCACTCTATAACTACTAATATTTAGTTCAGCCATCACATTCTCAATTATACCCTTCAAATCATAAAAATCCACATCTCCGTAAATTCCTATTATCAGAGTATCTCTTTCATAAGCTAAATCTTTTAAAGGCAACTCTTCTGCTAAATACACTTTAGATAGCTCATAAAACATTGCCTCGCTTATTTTCCTATTATAGTTTCTGCTTATTACTTCAAGCATATTAGGAATTATAGTAGTTCTCATTATACTCTGGTCCTCTCCTAGAGGGTTAATGATCTTAATTGCCTTTCTTAAAGGGTTATTCGCTTTGTAATTTATCTGATTGAACACGCTAGGGCTTACAAAGGAGTACGTATATGTCTCATATAAACCTTGGGCTGCTAAATTAGCTCTAACCATTTCTCTTATTTTTTGCTTAGTGTTTCTGCCCCCTTGGGTGAATGTTGTATCCATCAGTTTTCCAGGTATATTCTCATATCCATATATTCTGGCGATTTCTTCTATCAAATCTGCTTCTATGGTTACATCATCTCTGAAAGTAGGCACAATAACTTTCAATATTTCATCTCCTGTAACTTCAAATTCAAGAGATTCTAAAACCTGTTTAATTCTGCTTACAGGAATATCAGTTCCCAGAAGCTGATTGACTCTGTCAGGCCTTAATTCCATGACTCTTTTTTCCTTCCTGACAGGGTATATGTCAATCATTCCCTCAACTACTTCTCCTGCCTGTAACAGCTCAACCAGATGGCAAGCCCTATCTATTGCAAATTGTACAGTTTCTACATCCAAACCTTTCTCGAATCTTGAAGAAGCTTCAGTTCTCAATCCCAATTTTTTAGAAGATAATCTAACATTGATTGAGTTAAAAACCGCGCTTTCCAAGGCAATAGTTTTTGTGTCATCTTTTATTTCGCTATTGTATCCACCCATTATTCCTGCTATGCCAATTGCTTTATTAGCATCTGCAATTACCAATGTTTCATTGTCCAATGTTCTTTCTGCTTCATCAAGAGTTACAATTTTTTCATTTTCCTTAGCTCTTCTAACGATTATCTTTTTACCTTCCAGCATGTTTAAATCGTAAGCATGCATAGGTTGGCCTGTTTCCAACATAACGTAATTTGTTATGTCAACTATGTTGTTTATCGGTCTTATACCTGCTTTTAGAAGCCTATCCTGCATCCATGCAGGAGAATCCTTAACCTCAACATTTTTTATTATTCTTACTGCAAATCTGGGACAGAGATCAGTATCCTGAACACTTACAGAAATATAATCTGATATATACCCTTCTTTTCCTGATACTTCAATACTAGGATACTTCATTTTAAGCCCAAAGGTTGCTGCTGCTTCCCTGGCTATACCTAGTATACTTAGACAATCAGGTCTGTTATTGGTTATTTCAAATTCCACAATTTTATCATCAAAACCTAATACTTCTTTGATGTCTTGACCTAAAGGATATTCATGAGGCAGTATATATATACCATCCACCATATCTACTCCCTCTGGAAGACTTTCTGCATCCAATCCTAATTCATCTGGTGAACATAACATTCCATTGGACTCAAGACCTCTAAGTTTTCCCCTTTTTATTTTTGTCCCGTTAGGTAGCGTAGAACCATGCAATGCTACTGGAACAAAATCATTCACCCTTATGTTTGTAGCCCCGGTTATTATCTGCAGTACTTCCTCACCTACATCTACTTTAGTAACCAATAAGCTATCTGCATTGGGGTGGGTCACTATCTCTAATATCTTTCCTACAACAATTTTATTAATGTTTTGCCCCATTTCTTCAACAGATTCTACCTTTGAGCCTGACATAGTCATTGCATCAACGAATTCTTTTATATCTATATCCATATCAACATAATCTTTCAACCATTTAATCGGTACAAGCATCTTTATTCCTCCTCCCTAGAACTGTTCCAAAAATCTTTTATCATTTTCGAACATGAGTCTTAAGTCTGTAATATCATATTTTAACATGGCTATTCTATCCAAGCCCATACCAAATGCAAATCCTGAGTAAACTTCCGGATCTATACCACAATTTGCAAGCACATTGGGATGAACCATGCCTGCACCTAAAATTTCAATCCAGCCTGTATTCTTGCATATGCGGCATCCTTCCCCACCACAGGCAGAACATGTACAATCCATCTCTGCGCTTGGCTCTGTGAATGGAAAATGGTGAGGTCTAAATTTAGTTTGGGTCTGCTCTCCATAGAGTTTCTTAGCAAACACATCTAATGTTCCTTTCAGATTTGCCATTGTAATACCTTTGTCAACTACCAAACCTTCTATTTGATGGAACATAGGGGAGTGGGTTGCATCAATTTCATCTGCTCTATATACTCGCCCTGGCACAATAACTCTTATTGGAGGCTTCTGTCTTTCCATTGTCCTTACTTGATTTGGCGAAGTCTGAGTCCTCAATAACAATTCTTCAGTTATATAGAATGTATCCTGCATATCCCTTGCAGGATGATATTTACTATGGTTTAATGCATCAAAATTATAATATGCTTTTTCAATTTCAGGTCCCTCAACTATGCTAAAGCCCATTCCAATAAAAATATCTTCAATTTCGTTTAATACTTTAGTCAGTGGATGCTTATTCCCCAGCTTCTTTTTCCTTCCCGGCATGGTGACATCAATAAATTCACTTCTCAGTCTTTTTTCTAAGTCTTTTCTTTTTAGGCAATATGCTGTCTGTTCAATCTTTTCTGTTATTAAATCCCTAATTTCGTTTGCAAATTGTCCAATTATCGGCCTCTCTTGAGGACTCAATTGACCCATACCGCGTAGTAACTGAGTTAGTTGACCTTTTTTCCCAAGATACTTAACTCTGATTTCTTCAAGTTGCTGCGCTGATTCAACATTATCAATTTCTATAATTGATTCACTTTTTATCTTTTCTAGCTTCTCCCTCATTTATAAAACTCCTTTCGCTGGATTATTCATATAAATAAAAAAACCTCCATTCCAAAAAAAGGGACGAAGGTTTCCGCGGTACCACCCTAGTTGCCATAAAGGCCTCTCTAAAATTTAACGGTTATGCCGTCAGAACCTACTGTTTTCAGCTCTGAATCTCCAGAATGAACTTCAGATATATCACAGTAAATGGTGCTTTCAGCCACGACACCATATCTCTTATACTTGATATATCCTACTCTTTCCTTCATAGATAGTATTGTATAGTTAATATAAACTTATTCTGAATTATAACACATGATACTCATTATTACAATATTTATAAGTCATTTTTAGCTGTTAACAGCTTATATCTCATTAATTCATACATAATAGTAGATGCGGCTACACTGGCATTCAAAGATTCTGCTTTTCCCAACATAGGAATATTAGCTTTGATTTTCACCTTATCCATTACTGCGTCAGAAAGCCCCTTCGATTCGTTGCCTATAACAATAGCATTCTTATTCTTATAATCAATATCATAACAGGCAATACCGCCACGAGGTGTTGTCGCTAAAGTGAGGACTTCAACCTGGTTGAGGGTGGATATTACATCTACAAGGTCTACATTATCTATAACGGGAATATGGAACAATGAACCCATAGTGGATCTAATGGTTTTCCCTGAATAAATATCAGCACAGCCTTTTGACAATATAACAAAATCAAATCCGAAAGCATCTGCAGTCCTTATAATAGTGCCAACATTTCCAGGATCCTGAACTTCTTCTAAAATCACCACATTATATCTATCTCTCTTAATAAGTAAATTAATATCATAAGTCCTCTTGTGTCCAATACATATTATGCCTTGAGGTGTCTTTGTTTCGCTGATATCTAAATAAGGTTTTTCTTCTAACTCGTATACAGATACACCCCTTCCCAAGCATATATTGATGATCTCCTGAATATCAGGATTATTAGAAACTTTATTATGATATAACAGGGTATTTATAGAAACATCGTAGGTCAGAGCTTCTCTTATGAGCTTGATTCCCTCTATTAGAAATTGTTCATTGGAATCCCTGTATTTCTTCATATGTAAAGACTTTGCATGTTTGATAATTTTATTTTGACTACTGGTTATGGCTTGTATCATATGTTCACCTTCAATCAATCTTCTTTTCCATCTTTCTTGGCTTTTCAGCTCCACTTATTAAAATCCAGCCGAGTATAATTAATATTTCCCTTTGTTTATTATCTTCATCCTAACCTCTTTTAAAACTAAATGCAATGTGGAAGTGGAAAGAAATAAAATAAAAAAGACCTTTCGGTCTTTTATGCGTTTAATTTTTGTTTAGCAATATCAACTAACTTAGCAAATCCAGCCTCATCATTGATAGCCATTTCTGACAACATTTTTCTATTTATTTCTATTCCTGATTGCTTAAGCCCATTTATAAACTTGCTATAGGATAATCCATGAATTCTTGCAGCTGCATTTATTCTTGAAATCCATAGCTTTCTGAAATCCCTTTTTCTTAGCTTTCTTCCAATGTAAGCAAATCTTAATGCTCTAATAACTGTTTCATTTGCTACTCTATATTTCTTGCTCCTGGCTCCTACATAGCCTTTAGCTAATTTTAATATCTTTCTACGCTTTTTATGGGCGTTTAGTGCTCTTTTTACTCTTGCCATCTTTTATGCTGCCTCCTTATGGAAATTATTTATATGGTACCAACTGTCTAATAATCTTTGTCTCTGATGTGCTGGCATAACCTGTTTTTCTAAGGTTTCTTTTTCTTTTTGAAGTTTTCTTAGTTAAAATATGCTGTTTGAAAGCTTTAGCTCTTTTTACTTTTCCTGATTTAGTAAAGCTGAATCTTTTTGCTGAAGCTCTATGGGTTTTCATTTTAGGCATTACAAAGTCCTCCCTTTTTTACTATTGTCTAGGCGCTAAAGTCAAGGAAAGATTCTTCCCTTCTAACTTCGCCGGTTTTTCAATTACACAGACATCCTTCAAGATATCATAAAATCGTCCTAGGGCTTTCTCACCATATGCAACATGGTCTATTTCTCTACCTCTGAATCTTATGGTAACCTTAACCTTGTTACCATCGTTTAAAAATTTTTGAGCGTTTTTAGCTTTCACATTCAGGTCATGCTCCTCAATTTTGGGAGAAAATCTTATTTCCTTTACATTAATAACCTTTTGGTTTTTACGTGCTTCTTTCTCCCTTTTACTCTGTTCAAAAGTAAATTTACCATAGTCCATTATTTTACACACTGGTGGTTTTGCTTGTGGAGCTATTTTAACGAGGTCTAATTCTCGTTCCATTGCAATTTCCAAAGCTTGCTTGGAAGACATTATACCAAGTTGTTCTCCATTGATATCTATTACCCTAACCTCTTTATCCCTAATATCTTCATTAATTTGAACTTCCTTATTGCTACTTATAGTCAATCACCTCCATATTAAAACTGGGCAGGTAGAAAAATCCACCTGCCCGTTATATTTATACGAACTATATATTTACCTTACTAGCGAAGCTGTAAGGTGAGAAGTGGACCTTCTACTTGTGCTTAAAGATATAGCAATATTTTATTATATATTGACTAATATATATTATCATTATACATTGGTGTTGTCAATATTAAATTATATTATTTGCTTGTTTTCTCAGCTATTTCATTCATTATTTGATTAATAAATTCCTCTAGTTTCACTGCACCTTTATCTCCTTCTTTTCTATCTCTTACTGAAACACTTGAGCTTTCAACTTCTTTGTCTCCTACAATCAGCATATAGGGAACTTTTTTCAGCTGTGCTTCTCTGATCTTATAACCGACTTTCTCGCTTCTTAGGTCAGACTCAACTCGAATATCTAATTCATTTAGCTTTTGTTCAATCTCTTTTGCATAATCATATTGCCTTTCTGACACAGGTATAACAACCACTTGTACTGGTGCTATCCAAACGGGGAATGCTCCTGCAAAATGCTCTGTTAATATTGCAATAAA
The DNA here is from genome assembly GCF_041687175.1 of Lutispora sp. Lineage (NCBI taxonomy): Bacteria > Bacillati > Bacillota > Clostridia > Lutisporales > Lutisporaceae > Lutispora > Lutispora sp. Next base: position 17,067 of record NZ_JAWLCK010000007.1, on the reverse strand, counting down.
CCTTTCAATGCTGCCAAAAATTACTCTGTGTATCATCACAGGCCTGTGTTTTTCTCCATCTGCTCCGATATATGTCAAATCAAACCTCTCAGGCATCTGGAAATCCAATTGTATTGTACCGCATTGCCATGTACGGCCGATGCAATCCTGCAGATGAAAATCTATTTTGGGGCCATAGAAGGCTCCATCACCTTCATTTACTTTGTATTCAATGCCTCTTGATTCCAATGCATCTCTAAGTGCATTAGTAGCCAACTCCCAATCTTCATCAGACCCCATAGAATTTTCAGGTCTAGTGGATAATTCTACATGGTACTTAAATCCAAATAAATTATAGAAATAATCTACCATCTCAATTACACCTATTATTTCATCTTTTATTTGAGAAGGCATCATAAAGATATGAGCATCATCCTGTGTAAAGCATCTAACTCTCATCAACCCATGAAGGGCTCCTGATAATTCATGCCTGTGTACTAAACCTAATTCTCCCATTCTTATAGGCAAATCTCTATAGCTATGGAGTTCTCTCTTATACATCAGCATACCACCAGGACAATTCATAGGTTTAACGGCAAAATCCTGTTCATCAATCTGTGTAAAATACATGTTCTCTTTGTAGTGATCCCAGTGTCCTGATCTATGCCAAAGATCAGCATTCAAAATTATAGGAGTCTTGATTTCTTCATACCCTCTCTTTTTATGTTCCTTTCTCCAGAAGTCCTCAAGAATATTTCTCAATACCATCCCCTTAGGATGAAAGAATGGGAAACCAGGGCCTTCTTCCTGTATGCTAAATAAATCTAGCTCTTTTCCTAATTTTCTGTGGTCTCTTTTCTTTGCTTCTTCAAGCATGTTGAGATATTCATCCAATTGGCTTTTCTTAATAAAAGATGTTCCGTATATTCTTTGGAGCATTTTATTCTTTTCATTTCCTCGCCAATAAGCACCCGCCACATTAAGCAACTTAAAGGCTTTAACCTTGCCGGTTGAAGGAACATGAGGTCCTGCACAGAGGTCTACAAACTCTCCCTGTTTATAAAAGGAAATTGCCTCATCTTCAGGTAACTCTTTGATCAGTTCAACCTTATAACTTTCACCTTTTTCTTCCATCAGCTTTATTGCCTCTTCTCTTGGAAGTACAAACCTTTCAATATTATAATCTTCTTTAACGATTTTTGCCATTTCCTTTTCTATTAGTTCTAAATCTGCTTCACTAAAAGCTTTATCTGTATCAAAATCGTAATAGAAGCCATTTTCTATGGCAGGCCCGATTGCAAGTTTAACATCAGGATATAATCTTTTTACAGCCTGAGCTAATATGTGAGAGGATGTATGTCTTAAGGGCAGTCTCCCTTCTTCATTATCAAAAGTTAAAACTTCCAGTGTAGCATCTTCTTCAACTGTATCACTCAGTTCCCTAATCTCTCCATTAACCTTTGCTGCTAAAGCAGCCTTAAGCAATCCGCTTCCTATAGAGGCAACAATGTCTTCTACCTTTATTCCTTTTTCGTATTCTCTGACTGAACCGTCCTTTAGTGTTATCCTTATCATGTTTGCTTCATCCTCCTATAATAAATTTTCAAAAATTAAAAAACTCTCGTCCCCAAAGGGGCGAGAGTAAATCGCGGTTCCACCCTATTTTTAACTCTAAGATTATAACGTAATCAACGGATAAGCCTACTCAATTCAACTCTCTGCTCCGAGGTGGTTTTCAAACACTATTTCCAAGAAGTGCTTGCAGCCTATGACACTTCCTCTCTTATGGTATAAGTTGTTTTACTCGTCCTCATCAATGCATTTAATTATTTATATCATTTTAATTCCTAAATATAATTATGTCAATACTAAATATATAAAAGTAGTAATAATCCTTGTAATAATCCAATTATTGCCCCCAATACTCCCCCAAGAATTTCAATATGCTTCAGTTCTTTTTGTGCAATTTTTAATGTTATTTCTTCTATTTTTATTAAATCGAAGGAATTTATTCTTTCCTCTATTATCTTTCCTATTTTTACTTCCTTCGAAGCCTTATCATATATATTTTTAATCAAATCTTCTATCATTTGAGGTGCTTCCTTATCTATCTGTTCCTCAACATATTGAATAACTGCATTTTTTATAATATGAGGTACTAATGAAGGTAATTTTTCATATATATTTTGTGAAATCTTTCTCTTTACTAATTCAATTATCCTATCACTGCTTCCTTCATCAATAATTCTTTCAAATATATCTTTAAAATCTATTAGCTCCATTTCCACAGTCTGTCCTATGCTAACAGCCATCTCAGCTTTACGTTTAGGAATCAGACCTTGGATTTCCAAAGCCAGAATTTTTACCGGCTTTATAGGCCTAAAAAGCATCTTTATAGCAATAATATTAGTCAACCAACCAATTATACCACCTATAATAGTTGAAATAAGAACTTTATACATATATAATTCACCTGTCTATACAAATAATTAATAATAATTATAACATATAAACAGGTGACATAATTCATCAATTTAATTCCTTATTTACCTTTAATATGCCGCAAAGATCACACCCTCTGCATAGCTCTATCCTATCGTAGAATATATTGGTGATAGTTCTGAAAAGTTCTTTATTTTTGAAATTCTGGCAATCATGAATGATAACCTTATTTGGAGCTATAGTGATTAGTGTGCTTATGAGAAGATCATCTAGACTTATATCATTGTCTCCAATTTCAGCTCTCAGTTCTTCAAAGCATTCACAATTAATAGGACTATTCTTGCTATCAATCAATATATAACCGCCTTTATCTATAGGAACAACATTTACAATATCTACTTTGCATTCTTGAATCTCCACAAAATATCTTAGAAGTTTTATAAATTCATTATATTCCCTCTCGGCAATATATTCTTCCACTGATCTTTCCACCAAATCTGCCAGCTCTTTTATATAGTCATTCAATCTGAAATTTACAAAGCCATCTATAATTATGAAGTTCTCTGACTTCAGATAGTTCAATATTTTTCTTATAATTCTAGTTCGTCTGGTTTGACCATAAAAACCATCTCTATATCCATCTTCTGCAGCAAGAAGTTTTATGGTTGACTCATAGATTAATTCTCTCTCATATTCTGTCAAATATAGATAATACTCTTTTATTATCTTTCTCAATATTTTAGTTTCATAATTATCTATAATAACATCACACAACACTTGAGCAAGCGAATATTTAAAGTCTTCACTGGATCTGTTTTCTATTAATTTTGACATAAAGCCTTCCTTTAATCCGCATCTTATAAAAACTGTATCTCCTGCTGTATATTCTTCATGTGTGATGCGCATATCTTCATTACTAATGGATTCAAGGCCTGAAAAGATATGATTCTTAATCTTTTCATCATTATTTCTAACAGCAATGGTTGTTAAGTACATCTGCTCAACTCCTTCCTGTTAAGTATTATTTGTGTTACTAAAACAATTATTCAATGGCCTAATCAGCCCAAAAGCTTTGAACTTCAATAGCTTATAGGCATTATTGAACCAATGTCCATGATTTTCTTATTGCTGAGTATTTTGATATCAATACCTTTTAAAGCTATATACTCCACAATTTTATTATAGCTTTTCATTTCCTTCATGCTTCCTGTAAAAGCTATAACATTTCTTGAAATCAAACCTGAAGAACCGCCAATAAAGCCATAATCTAATCCAACTATATCAATATCACCAGGCTCTATAATAAGCACTTCTATCCCATACTTTTCTAATACTCTAGCTACTCCTATATCATGAGTTATTACAGAATGTTCATCTACGATGCAAACAGAACATTTAGTATAACCCTGATTAACATGAATCAATTCTACTTCGTATTTCTCATACAGCTTAATGATTTCTGGATCTGTGTACTTTGTATTATGGAAAGCAAATTTGCCCATTCTTAATACATTATATGCTATATTTTCTGGATAGTTTCTTTGTAGCCATGTAGCACCTTTTGTCAATGCAAATCCTTTTTTAAAAAACCTCCCGGCAACTTTATCATATATGTTTGGTGCAATGACCAAAGAGTTTCCTCCTATATGATGAATCAATATATCAGGATGTCCATTTATCGCCTCGTATAATTCATTGCATCTTTCTGTCTTTATTATATCTATATCCATATATAATAATTTTGATAAAATTTCACCATCTACCCTATAATCCAATATAACAGTTTTTACTTTATCTATAGGAAGGTTGGGGTTTTCAATAAATATGCTCATTTTCGCTCCACCTTGTAAAACATAATAATTTTATTGTTTCATTATTTTAAACTTATAATAGCATTTTCATATAAAGATGGTTTCTAATTGGAATATTATAGGAATCAAGGAAGTCTTTCTTTAAATTCATAAGGTTAAGTTAACACTAATTTAGACTCACCTTTGAATTATTATAAAAAAATACTTCTCCTAGGAGAAGTATTTCAATAATATTATCTAATTATGGAGGCGACACCCGGATTTGAACCGGGGATAAAGGATTTGCAGTCCTCTGCCTTACCACTTGGCTATGTCGCCTTATATGGAGCGGGTGACGAGATTCGAACTCGCGACTTTCACCTTGGCAAGGTGACACTCTACCACTGAGTTACACCCGCATTTAGTTAAATGGTGCCTTGGGGCGGAATCGAACCACCGACACGAGGATTTTCAGTCCTCTGCTCTACCGACTGAGCTACCAAGGCTCAAATGGCGACCCAGAACGGGCTCGAACCGTCGACCTCCAGCGTGACAGGCTGGCATTCTAACCAACTGAACTACTGGGCCATTTGATGGTGGGCACAATAGGGCTCGAACCTATGACCCTCTGCTTGTAAGGCAGATGCTCTCCCAGCTGAGCTATGCGCCCATCGTCTCTAACGACAAGATTTAGTATACAGCATAGTTGCTTCAAAGTCAAGTTAAAAAATTTATAAATTAGCTAAATGGCTTAAACTTGTATTGCTTTTTTCAATATATCTTGAAGTTCCTCTTTATTAAATAAGTATTTTTTATTGCAGAAGTGGCATATCAATTCTGCTTGACCTTGTTCCTCGATTAATTCTTTTAAATCTTCTACTCCTATAGCAACTAGCGCTTTTTCCAACCTGGCTCTATTACAATTACACCTATATCTTATCTCTTTTCTTTCATGAATTGTATATTCAATATCCTTCATTATAATCTGTACTAGACCTTCAATTCCCTCATCAGCAATAATATCAGTTACTGAATTGATGCTTGTAACATTTTTTTCTAATAGATCTATTGTATTATCATCAGCTTGTGGCATTACTTGCACAATAAAACCACCTGCTGAATCTACATTGCCGTTAATAGCGATTCTGACACCCAATGCCACAGCTGTAGGTGTTTGCTCAGAAGAGGCAAAATAAGAAGCTATATCCTCTCCAATCTCACCATTTACAATTGGTACCTGACCAATATAAGGCTCCTTTAAGCCTAAATCCTTTATGACAGTAAAAATGCCGTTTCTACCTACAGCTCCTCCAACATCTAGCTTTCCTTTATCATTTAATGGCAAATCTACAAATGGATTAGCTATATAACCTCTAACATCACCTGTTATATCTGATACAACAATAATGCTCCCGGCAGGTCCTTTTCCATTTATTTGTAATGTTATCTTATCTTTTTCAGATTTCAACATGGTTCCCATCATGCTACCAGCAGTTAACATACGCCCTAAAGCTGCGGTTGTAACAGGGTAGGTGTTGTGTATCAATCTAGCTTCTTCAACAATGTTTATTGTTGTACAGCACAATAATCTTATACTCCCATCTGCACTGGTACATCTTAATAATATGTCTTTCATTTTACCTCCTATTTTGTCCTATTGACACTTTTTAGCTATAAAAAATATTCTTTCACTTTTTTCATTGGCTTGAGTATATTTGAATTCATCCAAAGCTTCAATTTCGTTGAAATCTGTCTCTTTTAAAATTTCATATATTTCCTCAATTTTATAAGCTTTTTGAATATGAATCTCCTCTATTCTTCTATATAGTGTGCCATCAGGTACGAAAAAATTCAACCTCATGGTTACAATTGAAGAATTGACATCGAACTCATTCTCCCAGCTATAAAAGACCCCATTTTTCTCTTCAATAAAAGTGTTATCACCTATTATTCTCTTAAGTTTATGGAAGCTACTTATATCAAATATAAAAATTCCGCCAGGATTCAAGATTTTGTTAACTCCTTGAAAAACTTTAGTGAGTTCATTTTTGTCAGTTATATAATTTATTCCATCACAAGCGCAAAGGGCTGCGTCAAATTTCCTTGTTAATGTCAGATTTCTCATGTCTTGTCTCAAAAATCTGATTTTTTCTCCATACATTCTAGCTTTATTCTCAGCTATTGAAAGCATTTGCTCTGATGCATCTATTCCCCATAGATTATAACCAAGCCTGGACATAGGTATTGTTATATTACCGGTTCCACATGCCAAATCTAAGACATAATTTGGAGTTATACCTTTAGATTTAATTATATGATGTAAGTATTCTGCCCATTTCTCATAGTCCACTTCATCCATCAATGTGTCATATATTTGGGCAAAGTTCTCATAACAAGTCATAAGACATTACTTCCTTATCTGTGAAATTTATAGTATGAAATAGTGTTCTTTCTTTTCTTTTTTCTTCTGCCTAACAAGTATCCCGTTATAAAAGAAATTACAATAAAGATAATTGAAAGATATTTAAAACCTTTAATTTTCTCCATCAAGCTCTCCAGCTTAAATAATGCAATAGTCTTATCTATAATACTCTCTTTTTCAACATTTTGCTCAGGTCTTTCCTGTTCAATAATTTCAACAACTTCTATATAATTCTTTCCGGCTGTCTCCATCCATTTGTTGATATATTCATTATCTTCTTTTGCTTGAGTTTGTAAAGTTTTCATAATATCCAACAGCTCTAAATCTGATACATCCTTTTCTATGGTCTGATCTAAATCATATAATATCTTATATTTTAGTCTGCTTGGATACAACATATTATAATTCAAGTCCTTAATATACTCCACATATTTAGAGAAATCTGCCTGTTTTCTATAAGCTTCGGCTTTTATATATTTAATCTGGTTTGAATTAAAAGTTGGATCTGTTGGATTGTTAAGATATTCATCACATAGAGTATTTACAGATTCGTAGTCTTTCTTTCTAAAAGAAGCTGCAATATTTTTGAGCTTCTTATCGGAACTGAAATCAAATCTATCAACGGACAGCTTATCAACCAGTTCATAATCTAAACCAAGTATCTCGCTGCCTTTATTTACTTCCATTGTAAGTCTTTTATTGCCACTTAATACTGTCTTCTCTTCTGTAATTCCAATTGTATCTAAAACATTGTATGGATAAAAATCATATAGTGAAAGTACAATAGTAGATGCATCTGAGTACACAAGATCTTTATTCTTATGATATCTGATGCTATACATTCCCTTGCTGTCGTTTTTAAGCTTGCTTTCATACCTTACATTAATAACTTTAGTTTCATTAGCTTTGAACCATAGGCTGGCTGTATGCCATTTCGAAGCATTAGGTAAAGTATCTGAAGGATATCTATCCTGGATATAGCTTTTATTTCTGTTATAGTATTTAACTGGGTTACCCTTTTCAGTTATTTGTATATTCTCCAGATTATTTGAAGGTAGACCCAGTATTGCCTCCAAAGTATTTTGAGTCAAGTTTTTTATAACATACTCCCCATTATAAATCAGCTTGTCCTCATTAATTTCAATTGCCGAGTTCTGTCCTACCAACTGAATGTCGTAGGTGTTAAGTATTTGCACATCGTAGCCATTCCAAATATTTTCTTCATCCGCCAGCGTAGTCGAAAAAGTGCAAATCATAATAATAGCCAATAGTATTGATATTCCAGTGATAGGTTTTCCTCTCAAAAATGCCACCTCCCTAACAAAGATATTACTATAATTGATTTTACAATAATAAGCTTAAATATACAATTGACTATAAGACTTATTTGTAATAAATATTTGGTAACTAATATTGACATGAGTTTTTATCCATGTTAATATAAATGAAATTAATTATAGTATGTAATTCACGAGATAGAGGTGCGCTTTTAATTATTAAACAACATGAGGTAGTGTTTGCCTATGAGTGCTGTTGAAAGGTAAAAGCGCCGAAGGGAGAAAAATAACACTGTTTTTCTTGCCTGGTTCATGCATAAATAATGCCTGGACTGTCATCTTTATAGATGGAGAGCTATCCATGAATGATGTTATAAATACATTTTATAGAATGTGTTTTGTCATTTTTCATGTCAGCTTTCGGGCTGACTTTTTATTTATTCTAAATATGGCAAGAGTGATATTAATATCATATAATTAATTAAATAATTTTATTTAGGGGGTAATTAAATGAAGAAATATAATATTGCAGTTGTTGGTGCTACAGGAATGGTTGGTAGAACAATCCTTAGGATACTAGAGGAAAGAAATTTCCCAATAAATAATTTATATGTTTTTTCCTCCATGAAGTCTGCTGGAACAAGTATCCAATTCAAAGATAAAACTTATATAGTGGAAGAATTATGCGAAACATCCTTTGATAGAGATATAGATATTGCTCTATTCTCTGCTGGTGGCTCTATCAGCACTAAATTTGCACCTATTGCAGCAGCTAAGGGTGTAGTAGTTATTGATAACAGCAGTGCATTTAGGATGCATAAAGAAGTGCCTCTAGTTGTTCCTGAGGTAAATGAATCTGATATTATCAATCATAATGGTATAATTGCAAACCCTAACTGTTCTACTATCCAAGCCGTTATTGCATTAAAACCTCTCCATGATAATTATAATATAAAGAGAATTGTTTACTCAACTTACCAAGCCGTATCCGGTTCTGGTGTAAAAGGAGTTACTGACTTGGAGAATGGTTTGGCAAATAAACCCCACGCTTTCTACCCTCATCCTATTGCCAACAATTGCCTTCCTCATATAGATGTTTTTACTGAAAATGGCTATACAAAGGAAGAAATGAAAATGATTGATGAAACTAAGAAAATTTTAAATAACTTTGATTTGAAGATAACCGCCACAACAGTGAGGGTGCCTGTTTTCAACTGTCACTCAGAGTCAGTAAATGTTGAATTCTACAAAGACTTTAAGTTAGAAGAATTAAAGGAAATACTGAAAAATTCTCCCGGCATAGTGCTAGCCGATGAACCTGAAAATAATATATATCCTTTAGCTTCCCTAGCCAATGGCAGAGATGAGGTTTTTGTCGGCAGAATCAGAAGGGATGAATCAGTAGATAGCGGAATAAACATGTGGATCGTAGCTGACAACATCAGAAAAGGTGCTGCGACAAATGCTGTACAGATTGCAGAATCTTTAATAAAGTTAATAAAATAAAGGAGGTACTGATATGGCTTTGTTCAAAGGCTCTGGAGTCGCAATTGTGACCCCATTTACAAATGAAGGCGTTGATTTTGATAAACTAGGTGAATTGATAGAATGGCACATAAGTAGCGGTACTGACGCAATCATAATTTGCGGTACTACAGGAGAAGCCTCGACTATGACAGATGATGAGAAAAAGGCTGCTTACAGGTTTACAGTAAAAAAAGTGGCAAAGAGAATACCTGTCATAGCTGGAACAGGCAGTAATAATACCAAGCACAGTATAGAGCTATCAAAGTATGCAGAAAGTGTAGGGTGTGATGGCTTGCTATGTGTTACTCCTTACTACAACAAAACAACTCAGAAGGGATTGATTGAACATTATACTGCCATAGCAGATTCAGTCAATATTCCAATTATAATCTATAATGTACCTGGAAGAACTGGACTGAATGTACTGCCAGATACTTTAAAAAAGTTATCCTTCCATAAAAACATTGCTGGAGTTAAAGAAGCAAGTGGAAATATCAGTCAGGTTGTAGAGATTGGAACCTTCTGCAATGAGAATTTTGCAATGTATTCAGGAAATGATGATCAGGTAGTTCCTCTTCTCTCTGTAGGTGGTATAGGAGTTATATCTGTTGTTGCTAACATTGCACCAAAGGAAATGCACGATATGGTTATGAGTTATCTTGATGGTGATATAAAGCATGCTATGGAACTCCAATTAAAAATTAAACCTTTAAATGATGCTCTATTTTGCGAAGTTAATCCGATACCAGTAAAGACTGCTATGAATCTTTTGGGCCACGAAGTTGGAGAGTTAAGGCTCCCCTTGACTTCCATGTCAGATAAGAACTTAGATTTTTTAAAAAATGCGCTTTTATCCTATGGTCTTCTTTAAGGGGGTAAAGTTTTGATAAACATATTGTTAAACGGCTGCAATGGCAAAATGGGACAAACGATAACTCAATTACTTAAAGAAAATCCCAATATGAAAATTGCTGCCGGCATAGATACAAATCCTGAAAAGTTTAATAATGAATATAAAGTATATAAAGAAATAATGGATGTAGAAGAAACTGCAGACCTGGTTTTAGATTTTTCTCATCCTAACAGTATTGATAAAATTATTGAGTACTGTATAAGTAAAGGTATAGCTTTAGTAGTTGCTACTACAGGTTTATCTCAGTCTCAGTACGAGCTTTTAGCAAAAACCTCCAACAAGATACCGGTATTTCAATCCGCAAATATGTCCTATGGTGTCGCTGTAACTGTTGAATTATGCAAGAATGCAGCAAAGACTCTAGGTAAGGATTTCGATATAGAAATAATTGAAAAGCATCATAATGAGAAAAAGGATGCTCCTAGCGGCACAGCACTAATGATAGCCAAAGAAATCAATTCTACATTGAATAACAACTTAGAGTTCATATATGATAGACACCAAAAAGGTGCTAGAAAACCAATTGAAATGGGTATATATTCTCTCAGAGGTGGTACTATTCCTGGAGAACATATAATAACTTTTGCTGGCAAGGATGAGATAATAGAAATAAAACACACAGCATTATCTAGAAAGATTTTTGCAGAGGGTGCAATAAAGGCAGTAGAATTTACTGTTGGGAAAAAACCCGGCTATTACAATATGAAAGATTTACTTAAGGAGATAGTTAAAAATGAATGATATTGATTTTACTAATCCATATAAGATTGCTGAATTTATAAAAAATGCAAGGAAAAGTACACCGGTTAAAGCCTATATAAATGGTAGGCTAGACATTACAGATTTCGGTTCCATTGATTTTTATGGTTTAGGTAGTTTTTGGATATTAATTGGTGAAAGCGAAGAAATTGAAAAATATATAGAGAACAATTCTGATAAAATTCAAAAATATCATATTGAATATGATAGGAGAAATTCTGCTATACCACTATTAGATACTAGAAAGATAAATGCCAGAATAGAACCTGGAGCCATTATAAGGGATAGAGTATCCATTGGCAATAATGCTGTCATAATGATGGGAGCGATAATCAATATAGGTGCAGAAATAGGCAGCGGCACAATGATAGATATGAATGCAGTATTGGGTGCCAGAGCAACTGTAGGTAATAACTGTCATGTAGGTGCTGGTGCTGTATTGGCGGGCGTCTTGGAACCACCAAGTGCAAAACCTGTTGTGATTGAAGATGATGTATTAATCGGTGCTAATGCTGTAATACTTGAAGGTGTTACTGTTGGAAAAGGTGCTGTTGTAGCTGCTGGTTCAGTGGTAACCAAAGATGTGCCGGCAGGAACTGTTGTTGCTGGTACTCCTGCCAAAGTTATCAAAAACACCAGCGATTTGGATAAAAATAAGAATGAACTACTAGATGATTTGAGAAAATAGGATGTGATTTTATGCCGATAGTTGTACAAAAATATGGTGGAAGTTCAATTGAAAGTATTGAAAAAATAAGAAATGTTGCAAATAGAATTGCACAACGCAGAAGTGAAGGTTTTGATTTGGTAGTAGTGGTATCGGCAATGGGTAAAACCACAGACTATCTCATAGATATGGCACATCAAATAAGTAATACACCAAAAAAGAGAGAAATGGATGTTTTAATGGCAACAGGGGAGCAAGTTTCAATATCTCTTCTATCCATCGCATTAAATGATATTGGAGTTGCTGCAGTATCTTTTACAGGTCCCCAGCTAGGCATCAAAACAGAGGGATATCATACAAAGTCAAGAATTGCTGAAATTAATGAAGGTATTATACTAGATGCTATAGGCAAAGGTAAAGTAGTAATAGTTGCAGGTTTTCAAGGAGTCAATGAGAAAAACGAAATAACTACCTTAGGTCGAGGAGGTTCTGATACTACTGCAGTAGCAATAGCCGCCAAGCTTGGCTGCCCTTGTGAGATATATACGGATGTGGATGGAATATATACCGTTGACCCAAGGCTGTTTCCATCTGCAAGAAAGCTAGAAACCATAAGTTATGAAGAAATGTTGGAGCTGGCAAGCTCAGGTGCAGGAGTAATGCATACCCGTTCAATAGAATTGGCTGAAATATACAATGTGCCTATAACTGTTGCACTGAACACAGGCAATATTAAAGGAACTATTATTAAGGAGTTGGATGAAACTATGGAAAAAACAGCAATTACAGGTCTTGCGGTTGATAACAATGAAGCTATGATAACATTGAATGGAGTGCCTCATGATATAAAAATCATAGCAGACATCTTTGCTAAAATTGCTAAGCTGGATATAAATATTGATATGATAAGCCAGACAACTCCTGTAAACAAACTTGTTAGCATATCATTTACTATACCTAAAAATGATCTGTCTCAGGCAACGAGTATACTTGAGCAGTATAAAAAAGATATCTTTACTTTTAGTTATGAAACATTTGATAACATAACAAAGCTTTCTGTCATAGGAATAGGAATGAAAAGCCAATCAGGAGTAGCTTCAAAAATGTTTAATATACTAGCTGAAAACGATATAGCTGTACACATCATAACAACATCAGAAATAAAAATATCTTATGTAATAAATCCTGAAGATCAGAAAAAAGCTATTGAAGCAGTAGCAAGAGAATATAATCTATAAGAAAGTCTTCCTAAGGGTTAAAAAAATGGAATGGATATTTACCATTCCATTTTTATTTATACACCTCTCTTGCTGAAACCTCTGCCTAATACTTCTGCAGTGTCGCTTACCGCCATAAAGGCATTTGGATCAATCTCTCTCACAATCTGCTTTAATTTTGCAAGTTGGTTTAATGTCACTATACAATATACAACTTTTTTCTTGCTTCCAGTAAATGCTCCTTCTCCCTCTAGATATGTTACACCCCTATGTAGTCTTTTAATTATTTCTTTTACAACCTCATTTTCTTTCTCTGATATAATAATAACTTGTTTTCTTATATCAAAACCTTGCAGTACCTTATCCAAAACCTGAGAGGCTACATAAATTGCTATCAAGGTATATAGAGCAGGTTTTAATCCATATATGAAGGAAGCTGTTGTTATTATTATAAGATTAATGATAAGTGAAATACTACCAAGGTTAAAGGACATATATTTTTTTATTATTACGGCTATTATATCAACTCCACCCTGAGATGCTCTATTTCTAAATACTATTCCCATTCCAATACCGTTTAATATACCTCCATATATGCTAGACAGCATTATATCATCTACAAGATAAAGTTCTCTAAGAAAACTAAAATAATCAATGAAAAATGAAAATGATGTCATACCTATCAAGCTCAGTATAATAAATTCCTTATCTATAAATCTATAACCTAATATAAATATAGGTACATTTAAAGCAAAAATAAGGATACCTGGACTTATCCCTGTAAGGTAGTTAGTAATAAGTGCTATTCCGCTTATACCTCCGCTTAGCAGTTTATGAGGCATTATAAAAGCATTAAAAGAAATGCCGCTAATGATGCCGCCTAAAAGTATAACAAATATCATTACTGGATATTTAAATTTACTGTTATATAATTTTTCAATAAAACTCATTCTAGAACCCCCATTATTATATAATACATAAATTGCAACACTGTTTCAACGAAGTTGGATATTTATTACTCTGCATAGGTTTAGAGCATCTTAGCCTCGCTATTTACATTATATATAGATTTGTAAAAGGCAACAATAGCTAAACCATATATATGCAAAGAAAAAAGGAACTTTACGCTCCTTTTTACTAATCCTGATCACTTTCCGTTTCATCAAAATCCGTACTATCATCAGATGATTTATTTTCAAGATTATCTTTATTGACTACTTCCATCTTTGAGATAGATACTTCGTAAGCAACCCTTGTAATAATCTCTTCTTCAGAAATCTTCTTCTGGTACTCTCTACTTTGTATTCTGCCCCATATTTTAATTCTATCCCCTACCTGCAGCTTTTCTGAATACCTAGCATTTCTACCCCAAGCTATACATGGAATATAATCAGATTTGTTATAAGGACGATTTACAGCAATAAGCATATCTGTTATTTCTCTGCCAAAAGGTGTGGTGCGATATATAGGTTTTTTGCATATGTAACCATCTAGGAAAATCTGATTTGGGTTTTTTAATTCTTCATCAGATAAGCTTACATTTCTGGCGAAAACCGTCAATATTAATTTATTACTTCCATCAATAAATTTATTATAAGACCGAAGTTGCCCCTCTATTAATAATTGAGTGCCTTTTTCGATATTTATGCCTACCATTAATCTTTCAGATATGGTAACGGGCAATTCATCTGAAACATCACTCAATCTGGGCACTATTAAATTAACATTATAAAAATCCTCACCAAACATTTCATGGCTAAAAACAGGATTATCTTTTACAACCCCTGAAACTGTAACAACATTATTTGATATAATCTTGTCAACCATTTTTGACCCCCACTCCTTCCTTGTTCTTGCGTTTTACGATAATCTACACTATTAATATTCACATGTCTAAAATAATATGAATAGAATTATCATTAATATTTACTTTGAAGAAGTAATTCTATTATAAACTGAGATGAATATATCTCATCACCGCCAAGTATTAAAAGAACATCTCTGTCAGACAAGTGTCCTATAATGCTCATCAAAGCTTTTGATAATTGTTCAAAACATTTTATCTGTAAATTATCAGGTAATTGTTGGTAATCTTCTATTATATTTGATTTTTCATCTAATACTATAGTCAACTCTTTAATATCCAAACTTATACTCCATTCATTTGCCAAGCTAAAAACGAACCTTCTAAAATCTTTATGATACAGTTTCGAGTCTGAAATTATGATATATAGATCTTTGTAATCCAGCATTTGCATCTTTTCAAAAGTTTCTTTGTAATCGTTTTCTGTTATACAATAGCTGTTTATGAGTATAAAACTGTCATGTTTAACTATTGAAAAATCTCTTCCTTTGTCATCATACTCATATAGAGCTTCTCTAATACACTCTAATCTGATATCATAATATAAAGCACAGCTAATGGCAGCCAAAGCCGAATATACCTTGTTGATACCCAATCCCTTTATTGACACGGGTAATTCAAAAGGCTCTATCATTGTTCCTGATTTACTGCAAAATGTTCTCTGAAGACAGTAATTGAAT
This sequence comes from Lutispora sp., assembly GCF_041687175.1. NCBI lineage: Bacteria > Bacillati > Bacillota > Clostridia > Lutisporales > Lutisporaceae > Lutispora > Lutispora sp. The sequence continues at coordinate 1,530 of NZ_JAWLCK010000007.1, read as the reverse complement.
TTTGTTATCTCTCCATGTTCAATGCTAGTAGCAGTGACTGCAGCCTTTTTATTTAATCCAAATGTTATCACTATATTTTTGTTTTCTCCGTCAATGGCTTTTAATATATATGGATTATCAATATTTATAAATAACGGCTTCTCTGAGTTGGTACTATATATTTCCCTCTCTTCCATAGGACATTCATCTATTAATATATTGCAGTCATATCTAGGTTTTAACACTAACTCATATCTCTTTATATCACTGCAATAGTTTATAGGAATTATTCTTATATTATTGGAAATGCACAGCAATATATAATAAAAGAGTTTTTCAGCTGTTGATTTAAACTTATCTGATACAACAGCATACGTAAAATCTGTTAATTCGATTTTCGCCACAGAGCTTGTAAAATGTTTAGCGAATATTCCATCTAGAAGATTGACAACAAGGTCTCCTTTTCCTCCACCATAAACCCCTACAAGATTGATATTATCTATAGGTCTTCCGTATAAAAGATTTAATAATGTGAAATATGTTTCCTCAATATCTTTCACTTTAATTATAGGGATTTGAGGATCTGAAACAGACTTATCTGTAATAATTAGAGATGCTCCATTTTTATATGCTTTATATATACCTTTTCTACTTTTTTGATACATATCTATATAAATCATTCCTGGAGCTGAATTTTCTGAATCAGTTGTCATTCTCTTATTTCCAAGTATTTGTCCCCAATGTCTAAACATATTATCAACTCCTATATACATAGTATAATATATAGTTCGCCGATAATATATTTTTATGTATTTCTAAAAATTTGGACTTTAGTATGATTATAACATTTATCATATACTTATCAAATATTGAACATTTATCTTTTCCATATTGATTATAAATGGTCCACAGCTCCTGTACACTATAGATCCCTATTCATCAATTCTAAACAGCTAATAAACAGAGATATGAAGCTAATTTTACTTTTTTCTAATAAAGGGATACTGTCTGAAGTTGTTACAACGCTTACTTTTACCTAAACTTCGCTCTATTTCCTCTATTCCATCTGATAAATCATTAATCTCATTAGATATTCTAATAACTTTTTCTATTGCAAAAGCCATTTTTATAGCCTTTTTTATTGTTCTATTTATATCATTTTTCCCCATAGTGACACCTGCCTTTGAAAACATTTATCCTTTGTACATTATATTAAGCCAGCCCAATTGTTTATACTATTTATGCTTTATCTGTTTTCCTGTATGGTCAATGTAGTAGTTGTCTTTATATATCAATTGAGATATAGGAACAATTTCGTAGCCCATCTGCTGCAGTTTATCAAGTATTATAGGAAGGGCCTTTGTTATGTAGGTAGCATTGTTATGAAACAAAACAATAGATCCATTTTTAACCTTAGAAATTACTCTATCAACGATGGCATTTACGCCATAGTCCTTATAATCAAGAGAATCTACATCCCATTGAATAACATAATAGCCTAACTCTTTGCAAACTCTTATTACTTTATTGTTATAATCACCAAATGGTGGC